>JALZEV010000140.1 GCA_030861865.1 Thermoproteota archaeon
GAAGTGACATTTGTACCGCTACATGATTTGGAGCTTGAGGCCGGTCAGGTAATTGAAAAAGCAAGAGGAGCTGACGCGGTATTTCTTTGCAATCCAAACAACCCTACAGGCATACTTGCCACCAAGCAGATAATGAAGATAATCAAAAATGTCGATAGCTCAACAAGAATCCTTCTTGATGAATGCTTCATCGAGCTGGCAGACAATCCTGATGCTAACACGATGATTGAGCAGATATCGGAATTTGATAACCTCGTGATCCTGAGGTCACTGACCAAGTCATTTGGACTCGCCGGCCTGCGAGTCGGTTACGGTGTGTGCAATCCAACTCTTGAAAAGAAATTGTCAGCAAATAAGATCCCGTGGAATGTAAACGGTCTTGCACAGGTTGCAGGAGTGGCTGCCCTACTAGAAAGAAGAAAATATCTATCAAAAGCAAGGGCACTTGTCAAAAAAGAGCGAAAATTTTTGCATGACAGTATTGGCAAACTACAATCATTTCGTCCATTAAGATCAAACTCAAACTATTTTCTTGTCCACTTGCAAGGCAGAAATTCCACACAATTTAGAGATAAATTACTAAAGAAAACTGGTGTGCTTGTAAGAGACTGCAGCACGTTCACTGGCATGGGCACTCAATATATCAGATTAGCGGTCAAGATGCATAGGGAAAATATTCTATTGTTAAAAGCACTGGAGGCTTTTGATCATAATGACTAGGCGCGCCAAGCTTATTATGGTACAGGGTACCACGTCTGGTGCCGGCAAGAGCACAATTGCGATAGGATTGTGCAGGCTTTTTTCAGATCAAGGCTACAATGTAGCACCATTCAAAGCGCAGAACATGTCCTCTAACTTTTTTGCTACACCCAGCGGATCCAAGATGGCACTGGTCCAGGCAATACAGGCAGTTGCAGCAAGAAAAGAGCCTGACCCAAGGATGAATCCCATTCTACTCAAGCCGCTTGGCGAGTATAGAAGTAGTGTATTCATGAACGGTCGTTTCTACTCTGAGATGTATGCAAAAGAGTACTATGAGAAGTTTGTAATCCAGCAGGGCTTCACTATGGTGTTGAAAGCGCTTGAGAGTCTCATGAGCGAAAACGATATTATAGTCATTGAAGGTGCCGGTTCGCCCTCAGAGATTAACATTGCAAAATATGATATTGCCAATATGTTGTTAGCACAGGAGGTAGGAGCGCCTGTAATAATCGTAGCTGATATCGAGCGAGGTGGCTGTTTTGCAAGCATTGTAGGCACAGCGCAGCTGTTAAAGCCCACCCACAGGGCAATGGTTAAAGGCTTTCTAATAAACAAGTTCAGAGGTGACATCACGCTTATAGCGCCAGCGATCAAGGAAGTTCAGAAGATGACAAAGAAGAGAATCCTTGGCATAATCCCTAAGATTGAGTTCAACCTGCCTGAAGAGGATTCACTTGTTGGCAGCGTGGCAGGTAAGGCAGAGGTTCCACGGGAATCATGGAACTGGCAGATAGACCTTATTGCAAAGGCAATAAAAGAGAACATCGACATGGAAAGGATGTCAAAGGTTGTGGGGCTCTAAATGCTATATCTCCTCGGTGCACTTGCCGGTGGCATTGGCATTGATTGGCTGTTTGGCGATCCGCCAAATAAATATCATCCAGTGGTTTGGCTGGGGCAGCTGATCGGCTTTTTTCTGCCAATGCTTAAAGGGAGCTCTGAAAAAGCCAAGGGAACGATCTTTGCTATTTCACTCGTTATCATAGTGGCTTTAGCAGTTCATTTTCTTGTATTTGCAAGCAGGTATCTTGCGGGCCTCATTGAACTTGTTATTGTGTCTGCCATAATATTCAAGATTACGATTGCAATGAAAGGTATGGAGAGGCATACCAAGGCAATCGTGAATTGCCTGGAGGCTCGTGACCTGGAAGCAACCAGGCATAATTTATCAATGATTGTGAGAAGAAAAACTGACGGCCTTGACGAGCAACACATCCTTTCGGCAACTATCGAATGCATAAGCGAAAGCACAGTAGACGGTATTACGGGACCCATCTTCTATTATTCACTTTTTGGTCCCGCTGGTGCTTTTGCCTACAGGACAATAAATACACTCGATTCTATGGTTGGCTACCGTGATGACTACTTCAAGGATATTGGGTGGATGTCTGCAAGGCTTGACACTGCTGCAAACTATATTCCTGCGAGATTAACTGCATTCTTGATGGTAGTATCGGCCAAGATACTTGGAGCCGACTGGAAAAATTCGCTTAACATTCTACAGCGAGACCACTACAAGACATTTAGTCTCAATGCTGGCTATCCAATGGCTACTATGGCAGGGGCATTGCGTATCAGGCTTGAAAAGATAGGGCACTACACTCTAGGCGATAATCAAGAGCCTGTTACACTTGAAAAGTGCAGGAAAGCAATCTCAATAATGAAGCTCACTACGCTGCTCTTCTACATTGTAGTATCTGTCCCGGTAGTGTCGGTTCTCTATCTAGCAGGCTGGTGGGGGCTTCTACTTGGCATCCCTTAAGCCCATCCAGTCATTGCTTGCGTTTTTGACGATACTGCCAGTAGGCAAGCAGAATCAAGACATCTATTATATCGCCAAGAACATGTACTTATTTCCAGTCGCAGGCCTGGTTATAGGCTTAATCATTGGTGCGATGGCGCTTGGGGTTTCCAATTTTCTGCATCCTCTGCTTGTAGGGTTTTTGGTCACTGGAGCCCTCATAATAATAACTGGTGTCCACCATACTGACGCCTTGGCTGACTTTGCTGATGGGTTGATGGCAAAAGGCAGCAAAGAAGTCAAGCATAAGGCTATGCTTGATCCTGCAGTTGGCTCGGCAGGAGTGGCGGTGCTTGTGATGTATTTTGTAGGCATGATAATTGTGTTTAATATAGGCTTTGGGTCCGGTTTGGAGATTTTTACTAGCATCATAACTGCTGAGGTGATAGCCAAGTATGTGATGGTGATACTTGCCAACAGGGGTCTGTCTGCGTGGGAGGGCTTTAGTTCGCCCTTCATTGCGGCAATGAAGGACAGGCGCAAGATGCTTGCATCCACTGGCATTATCGTTGCAATTGTAGGATTTGCCAGTAGCTATGCCGGCTTTGCTGCACTGGCCATTTCACTTATCATTGCACAGCTCTTGAAGTATGTTTCTAGCAAGAGCTTTGGCGGCATATCTGGAGACGTTCTTGGAGCATCAAATGAGATAACTCGTCTCTCTTCCCTTATGGTGCTGTCATCCTTGTCGTCAATGCCACAGGTGATATTGATTTTTTGATAGCTGCCGTCGTAATGTGCGGTGGCAGAGCGAGCAGAATGCAACAACAACAGCAGCAGCAACAAAAAGGAGGCAGAGAAAAGCCACTGCTAAAAGTGGCTGGTGTTGCAATGGTCGAGCGTGTAATTTCAGCCTTGGAAAGCTCAAACAGGTTTGACCGCATTATTGCAGCAGTCTCACCCAATACCCATAAAACAAATGAGTTCTTGAAATCAAAAGGCATTG
This sequence comes from Thermoproteota archaeon, assembly GCA_030861865.1. GTDB lineage: Archaea > Thermoproteota > Nitrososphaeria > Nitrososphaerales > Nitrososphaeraceae > Nitrososphaera. Next base: position 3,510 of record JALZEV010000140.1, read on the forward strand.
AGACAATTGAGACAGCTGGCGAGGGCTACTCTCAGGATTTATCATGCCTGCTTTCAAAATTAAAACCACGAAAGGTCGTGGTAGTTCCGGGTGACATTCCCCTATTAAATTCTCAGATTGTCCACGAAATTCTTAATATTATACATCATGATGATGACGATGACGACAGGCAAGATCAAGAACCAGCAATTTCGATAATACTTGAAAAAGGTTTTGTAGAGAAGATCGGTGTGAAGCCAAGCATAGTATTGATGAATCAGTATTGCCACTCTGGCATCACGATATTCAATACAATAGCTATCGGCGGCACTGAACCAGTGAAAGAACGCTATTTAGTCATGAACCGAAAAGAAATCGCACTAAACGTTAACACTAAAGAAGAGCTAGAGCTGGCAGGGAAATTATTATTGGTCTAGCACCTCTAGAACTTTACCAATGATGTTTGCCTTGCTGCCAGAGGGCTCTGCCAAAAGCTCGCCGCAGGACTTGCAGTTCATATTGATGGTCGTGTGTGAAAATACTATTGCCTTTTCGCCGCATTTTGTGCACTGAACAGACAGAAATGAGCTCCTCGGCTTTGGTATCATCATGCTTTCGCGCTTCATGCTGTTGCCCCTCTCATATCTCCAGCTTGCGTATCCTGAGACCTTGCTTCATCGTCTTAAACTGACACGTTCTACAAGTATAGCGTAAAGTCATTTTCTTGGTAGTCTTGGCAGTTCTCTTGAGCTCGGGGAATTTCTGGCCGCCGTACCCCTTCTTGTCCTCAGCGTGCCTGCGAGCGCCTTCAGCTCCTGCCCTATCTCTTCCCTTCTTGTACAGGGCTAAGCTCTGGACCGTATGGGTCTTACAACGAGGGCAGAACTTGCGCATCTCCTTCTGCATCTTCATATGATTGTATCTGTGTGCTTGCAAAGGGTAATTTAATGTATGTATGCGGAACGAGGTTTT
>JALZEV010000002.1 GCA_030861865.1 Thermoproteota archaeon
TTGCCACATCTTATTATCGGCTCACGGTTTCGATCGAATTCTGAAATTATCGCTCTTGTCTCGTTTAGCAGCTTGGTCAGGAATTCAAATTCCTCTTTCATCTTCCCTGAGTGTTTTTTCATAAAGGTATTGAGCACTTTGCTGTGGGAGCCGCTAACCTCTCCAAAGCGCTTCATCATGCTCTCAAACCTTTCTTTGAATTTCTTGGCATCATTTGCAGATTGAGGAAAGGGAAGCTCTACCGACGCTTCGCGTTTGAGCGACGACACAACAGTCCTCTTTGAATGTTCAACTACGGATTTTAGTCTCTGCTCTACGTCTTCAAGCTTGATGTTTTCTCGATCCATGTCTTTTGCCAGTGCATCGATAACCTTCAGAGATTCTACCGCAGACTCTTTAATGTGGGCTAGGGAAGCGGAAAGTTCTTTCACCTTTGCGGATTCAAGCCTCTGTAGCAAATCCTGTGCCTGCTGTATTGAAAGCATGTCAGTAGCCGACGTTGGAATGGAGTGATCAGCTGATGCAATATCGCTAGGCTTCTTTTTGAAGAGCCCAAATGGAGACACGGTAGTTGTTTCCGCACACTGCATCAAAAAAGGTTACGATCGAGTAATACTTAATGCATATGGATGCCACAAGATAACAATATGGGGGGAGGACGAGTAGGAGAGGGGAGTTCCTTTGGGCCAAACCGTCGCATAGGCAAGAAAGTTATAGACAGAGCCTATCTTTGGTTTCAAAGAAATGAGTCTAAGCTGATCGCCATAGATATCGTCTGCATCGCTGCCCTCTTCTTTTTGCATCTTTCTCCCTCGATATTTCAGTCCTTCATTGAGGAAAACATAAACGCTATCCAAATAGCAGCGATATTGCTTGTTTCTTCTATAGCTCTCTCAGTTGTATGGAAGGGAATTGTTCCAATGGTTATATGCGTCTTAGGAATAGTGCTTATACATAATTCTTTGATATTGCCATACTACTCGGAGCCTCAGCCCCTCGAGGCCTCATTTGGAGAAGTGAAATTAAGGTGGACTCTATACACTCCAACAGCTGTTAGCGTAGGTGCAAGCATGAACTTTTTTCTTGGAGTTTCAATGGTTATCTTCAGCATAATAATTGCCTATCGGCCGTCTTTACTTTTTACAAGAAATAGACCAGACTCGATTGATTCTCAATGGCTGAAGTATCCTCTTTGGTATGACAATACCCTATTAGCGGATGGTAGAACAGAATACTCAGTTCCAATAAAGATGCTTATGACACATCAGGAGAGATACGTTCTTTGGCGCTACGAATACATTTTAGCAAGTATTTACGGAACCCCCCATCTTGTTAAGCCGGAAGGCTACGTCCCAAAATATTCGACCAGTATATATAGAGATAGAGAAACGGGGCGCATGATAGGCAAAGCTCGCTTTAACGGCTTTTTCATCTAACTGGGCAGACTAATGTAGATTATGTATATTGAACTTGCAGCAGACTATGATAGCCGGTTTTGCTTCTATCGGCATATTTTTTTACACCCATCAGATTCATTTGTATCACGATGGATTCTCAAGGTAGGTTGTAGGTTGTCAGTAGCTACAGGTGAAGTTATGTCTTGTTCTTATTTGGCTGATCTCTAGCCAGTGTCGATTGTCGATTGGAGGTTTAAGAAGTCCCTTCGTCTCTACAGTGTATCCTTGCTACTTAGCTATTAAGCAGGTAGCTTATCTCCAAACCGCAAACAAACCTGTGTATGGCAAACCTTAGTCTCAAATATGCAAGGCGAGAAGTCTTTAGCTCGAATGAAACTTTGCTGCTGCCGGGGCTGAATATTAAAGTGGAGAGGCAAGCCAGCTCCACTTCCACCCAATAAGGCGACACAGACATATCTGTGTGCACCCAATAATGAGTCTTGTTGATAGAAGTTTATTTTGATGGTCTCTGTCAGCCAATAAACCCGGGTGGCATCTCATGCTATGCTTTTGTAGTGAAAAGTGGCGGGAGAACCATTTATACCGATTATGGCGTTGCGGGAGAGCCTTTCTCAGAGGACTCTACCAATAATGTTGCAGAGTATACGGCGCTTGTTAAGGCGTTACAGTGGCTCCTGGAAAACAATCTTGGCTCCAGCAAGATTGAGGTTAAGAGCGATTCTAAGCTTATAGTAAATCAGCTGACAGGCGATTACAAGGTGAAGGCAAGAAGAATAATCTCGCTTTATAAACAGGTTCTTTTGCTTAAGAGCAAATTTCAAGACATTCAGATCAAGTGGGTACCTAGAGAAAAGAACAAAGAGGCAGACACGTTGACAAACAAGGCGTATAACAAGGCACTACAAGAAAACCCAGAATATCTGGACAGAGCCTTATGAGAAGAAGCATGATAGCTTCAGATAGATAAGTGAGTAGTCAGCTATAGGTGGCGGAGGGGCGCAGAAAAAATCCACGCGCCGAACCAAAAGTAGCGAGAAATCTATAGACCTATAAGCCGTCTCTTTCATAATATTACTATATGGTTCTCTTGGTCATTTTTATTTATCCTCTAGCTTTTAGATAAGGCAAGCTCAGCGCATGCCTCTACCTATGAAGGTCAGACTGAATCATCCATAGTGATAAAGCGGCTCCTGGTTTTGAGTATGACTGGCAAGATCTTGTCTATTATTATCGAGTCAAAATTCTTTTCTTCAACATCCAGGGTGATTAACAGATAATAGTTTTCGTTTATTGGCATAGTAGCGCGGTGCAATAGCTCATATCGCCCGTATGAGTAAACCATCTTGCCTATCTTCGGCTCAAACTTGCCCCTTGTCTTTTGCCTAGCGATGGCTGTTGCGGCATATTCTTCATTCTCTTCCTCGGAGAGCAGAAGCTTCACTCCTCTTCTAGCCTTCTGTGCCAATATGACACCATTCTTATTCACTATTCCTGTCCACCTAATCGAGCTGTGTTTTGCAAGAACTTCCTCACATACTGAATTTAGAAGTTCATAATCGATTTTCAAATCTGCTCACATCGGGGTATGGTTGCCTGGCCTAATAAAACAGCTGGTTATATCTATATATTATCAGCATCAGCCATTATTTCTAAGCAGATGTCTGAATATGAATCTGGCACCTTCCGATGCAGTGACTGTGCAAAAGAATTTCTGACAAAAGATGAGGCTGACAGGCATTATATCGAATACCATTCAGATGTAACAGTCGGCGAATAGCATTTTAAACACACACATGAGCTTGAGAGTCAGTAAGATGTCGCTATTGAACGCCTTTGGTGATTCTAGGCGCAATTGGTGCCTAGGCAAGCACTAGGTGTGCTATACAGGAAGTAAATCTTGCTGGAGGAATATATCCAAAAATTTGTGCAAAAATTGAGAGGACGCACGATATGGGCCGATAGGTCCTAATTGAGAGCTTTATTGAGGCAGATTTCACAAGACAGTTAGTTAATCAATTAGCTAGCCAGCTTTGTGAAAAAGATTTTTGCTTTCAAATCTAGTAGAAGGCTACTTATAGGATAAGGCTGCGCTTTATATCAAGAACAAAGGCGTAGAGGACGTCATTGAATAGACAGCAATACTCCTCTTCATTTAATAGGAGTAAATGCGTATGGCATATTGCAATAGATGCATTGTGATTTCTGTGGCATAAAAGAATCAATGCCTTTCAGATGCCGCTACTGCAAAGAAACCTTCTGCTCTATTCATCGGCTGCCACCCAACCATAACTGCTTTTTTCTGCAGGATTACCTTGAGCGGCCGGAAAAGGATCGTGAATTTCTAGAGCATATAGAGCAAAAAGCTGCTTCTCCACAAGTGCGCATTAGATCTTCACTGTACGATATTATTTACCTACGCTTCTCCAGGACCGAAATTCTTCATTTGGCTATAGCGACGGCCCTAGTAGTTGCTGTTGGCATGTCTCTGTACAGGTTCCAGTTTAGATGGGATTTCCTCGCCATCTTTATCAGCGCATTCCTAATACACGAGCTAGGACACAAGTTTCTTGCGCAATTCTACAGGGCCTGGGCAGAATTTCGTGTATTGTTCTACGGGGCGGTGGTCACGGCTATTTCTGCTCTTCCATTCTTTCCATTTAAATTCATAGCGCCAGGGGCAGTCATGATCAGCGGCAATCTCAGCGTAGGTCGCAGCGGCAGGGTTTCATTGATTGGACCTATGACTAACTTAGCAATGGGCACTGGCTTCCTATGCATCTACTTTATACTTGCTGCTATTGACTCCGCAAGCCCGATTTTGCTAGTGGGAGTAAGGTTCAATGGTTTTATTGGCTTCTTTAACATGATACCTTTCATGGGGCTTGACGGCCAGAAGATATTTGGATGGAACAAGATCATCTGGTTATTGACAATGGCAGGGGCAATAGGCCTGTTCATAGTAGGCGACCTCCTTTCAGGAGGTGCCACAACCGGCTTTTTGAGGCGATTTTTTTAGTTAGTGTCACAACTTCATGTAGCAGATGAAGACCATGCGCCTCCGCACTTGCATGCTACTCTCCTTGTATTTTCTTTTTTACAGTGCCTTTTGATAACTCTAGCCTTTGTAGAACCAGCCACAAGCCGACATTAGATCATGGAGAAAAGAGTCGCCGGATCTGTTTGAAAGGCCCTCCATCAAATAAAGAGAACTCAGTCGGTTAGCTTAGCACAACAGAGAGATAGAAGTATATCAAGTAAGACTACTATAGGACTTTTCTGTGCACAGCTTTGATGCAAAAGTGTCTCTCACAGACTTTCTTTTGCTAAATTATAATTTATTGCAGACTTTGAATTATAGCGCACCATTAGAACGAGTTACTAGAATGCATTATTTTGCTGGTGAGTCACCTCGCACCGAGCTCAACCTCAATCTCTTCTGAGGAATTTCCTCGGATTACGGTAAACTCAATAATATCGCCTATTGACTTTGGAACCAGCTGAGCCCCTATATCTTGTGCATTCTGAATTGGAATATTGTCAACAGCAATTATCACATCTCCTCCAAGAACAACCGGCCTTCCATCAATAGTTACGATCCTATCGCCTCCTCTTAATCCGCCCGTCTCTGCTGGGCTAGATGGTTCGACAGAAAAGATCAGAAAGCCTTCAGGTTCCTGCAGACCTTCCTGCAGACCAAGTCTTTGAGCAATAGCCGGCGTGACATTGCTCCCTTCTATGCCAAGCCATAGCTCTGCTGTATCGGTAGCAGAAACATAGTAAAATGAAGCCCCAACTACAGAAATTAGTACTGCAAACGAAATGACGGTATTGACAGGGTTATGCAATTCATCAGTTTATCTCTAATCTTGAGGCAATAACCTTTTTGGAACGAGTGCAAAGTTAGGATTAAGGGGTTTTGCATACTTTCTCAGTCGATAGATTGCCAGCCTGCTGCTTGCATACCACCATAAAGTAAAGGAAGATACACTTGAATTCTCTGTATGTTTATGTATGTGTCTCTCTCCTAGTCGACAAAAAAGCGTATTGGCAAGGGATGATGTTTCATCACAAGACTGACATCATCCAGGCTTTTTCTGATCCGTCTAATTCCATTTCTCAGGGTGCTATTAGAAAGCAGACAAAAGGCTCGATACGATTGGAACCTTATCGTGTAGCTCTACGATCTGGATATTATATCTTATGTCAAGAAAAAAACTACAACAGCAGGCTAGATGTCATAGTAAAGCATGAACTGGCGCTCTTTAGAAGCTGTCGCAAATGCTATCTCCTCGTATTTGAGTTCCACATAGGTATCTACGAGTTCATTGGAAAAGTATGGCTTGAGAAACTCCTTATCATTTTTTAGCGCGTCGATCGAATCTTGCAATGTGCGAGGAAGTGTCTTTATTCCCAAGGCGCTCCGTTCTGAATCAGACATTTTGTAAATGTCTTCATTAACTGGATCACCTGGATCAATCTTTTCTCTAATGCCGTCAAGTCCAGCAGCTACTGTTGCCGAAAAAGCAAAATAGGGATTGGCGGATGGGTCAGGAGCCCTGAACTCTATTCGTTTTGATTTTCCAGTTTTCTTGTCATTTACCGGTACCCTCAAAACTGCTGACCTATTTCCCCTCGACCAGGCAGCATATACTGGCGCTTCAAAGCCCGGAACCAGCCGATAGTATGAATTTACAGTTGGGGCCACTAATGCGGCCAGAGAAGAGGCATGCTTTAGCAGTCCTCCAATAAAGTAGCGTCCAATCTGACTCAGCTCCGCGTAGCAGTCATCAGGGTCGTAAAATATGTTGCTTCCGCCTGACCATAGGCTCACGCTTACATGCATTCCAGAACCATTGTCACTTTCGCTGCTTCTTGGATTACTCTCATCAAAGATTGGCTTGGGCATAAAATTTGCAACCTTGCCATACTTTTTGGCCAGGCTTCGGACAACATCTTTGTATATTTGTACATTGTCGGCTGCATTTGTAATTGTGCTATGCAAAAAGTTGATCTCTATCTGGCCGCTGCTTGCAACCTCGTGGTTAAGATTGGTGACCCTGATTGAGTAATTGTTCTTTAGAATCGTGGCAACTTCAAATCGTAACTCCAGCAAAGAGTCTTGGAATGGAGGTGCGTCATAACCATGTTTTCTACGGATAGGGTACTTTCCAGTCCTTTCTAATGACTGGATTTCCAGTCTTCCGTTGTTTCCGAAAAGGATGTTCTCGAAAACAAAGCACTCAACCTCAGGACCGATTTGGCACATCAGTCCTTGCCCCCTCAAATCTTCCTCCAATGCCTGAGGAACATACCGGGGGTCTCTAACTAGCCTTCCGCTGCCAAAGCCTTCATAAACGTCTGCAATTACTGTGGCGACTTTGTAAGCGGGCAATGGCAAGAGTCGCAGGGTTGACATGTCAGGAATAAGCAAGAGATCTGATTCGTTTATCTTTGAGAATCCCCTAACAGAGGAGCCATCAAGGGCTATGCCCTTCTGTAAATGGTCTGATGGATCTCCTGTGTCACTTACAATATACTTTGCCAAAAATCTGCCAATGACGTCGGTATATCTTAATTGGACAAATTCGACATCTTTAATTTTTAACACGTCGACACCGTTGTCAAGAGAATCCCTTAGTGTCATATCTATATTTATTATCTGTATATAATTAAAGTTATAATATCGTATTACTCCCTGTTTATAAAATTGATAATCATGCCATTTTGGAATTGAAAATTTTTTAATAGAGCTATGGAACAAATTACGCTAAGAGGGGAGGACAAGAAGGGCGAGGGAGAATTTGCTTAAAGCGCGCAGATTATACAATGAGTTTGTTTGGGTGAATCAGATGTTTGGCATTAAGAGCTTGTGGCCTCGACATCTAGAACAAGAATGACGTAGAGCCTCCTGATTTAAAATACGTTTAACAGGAAAAGCTTGCCTTTTGTTAAGCGCAGTCTTAATTAATCGCTATCTTAGAAAGAACATCTCATATAGAAGAGCCTCTAAAGCCAAATATCAAATTTTTGGTGCAGCATATAGTGACTAGGAGTGGCAGATATTATTATTTTATTGCCAAATCCAAAACTGGATAGCTCCTTAATTTTTTTATTAATTCACTCTCTCTTTCTAGCACACTAAGACAGATACGGTTCCAGGTAATGGTAGAGAAGGTCTTTCGTGTTATACGCTCACTATTGAGGATAGCACTTTTTAGCGGAGTTAATGGTTTATAGGTATCTGGCTTCCTACAAGAAATTACCTTAATGCAAGGACCACTTATGTGCTCCGCATGCAGGAGCGAGGTCGTGGTAACGGATCATGAATGTGGCGAGGTTATTTGCAGCCGTTGCGGTGTGGTAGTTGATAGGTTAGAAAGTTCGACAATACAAGAATGGCGGGCCTTTAGCATCGACGACTTCTACCGAAAGAGCCGCATTGGGGGCGCAACTTCACTTGCACGATATAATAAAGGACTCCTCACAACAATAGGAAACAGCAGAGACTCAAAGGAAAGGGGTTTTAACTTTGGTAGAATAAGGGTTTGGGACTTTAGAATACAGGCTGCAAATGATAGGAGTCTGAAGCAGGCACTGCCGACCCTTGAACATCTGAAGGAAAGCCTTGGATTGCCCGAGACAATAGTAGAAAAATCAGCTTATTTTTATAGAAAAGCTGCCAGGATTAACCTGATAAAAGGCAGGACAGTATCTTCAGTCCTCGCTGCTTCGGTATATCTCGCCTGCCGCGAATTAGAAACACCCAGGACTCTGAATGAAGTGTCGTCTGCAAGCAATGTCTCACGAAAGAAAATTTCACGTGATTATAGGCTCCTTGTGCACACCTTTGATCCCAGGATTCCTGCAATAGATCACATGAGGTGCATAACACGTATCGGAAATAAGGTAGGCGTTAGCGAAAAGACCAAGAGGATGGCAATAAAGATCATGCGCGAAGTTATTGCAATGCAGATATCTGCAGGCAAAGGCCCGATGGGAATCGCAGCAACAGTGCTCTATATTGCTTGTCTTCAAGCAGGGGAAACTAAGACGCAGAAAGAGCTTTCGATTGCAGCGGGTGTCACAGAAGTCACTATCAGGAATCGCTACAGTGAGTTGAAGAAATACCTACAGGA
>JALZEV010000012.1 GCA_030861865.1 Thermoproteota archaeon
CTCAGGACATTCCACTTTGCCGGCGTAAAGGAGAGAAACGTGACGCTTGGCCTTCCAAGGCTGATCGAGCTTGTGGATGCAAGAAAGAAGCCCGTAACGCCTACGATGGATATTTACCTTGACGAGACCCATAGGGTGTCGAGGGAAAAGGCCCTTGAAGTAGCAAGGGAGATACTGTTCACTCAGATAGGCGATCTTGTTGGCAGGACAGAAACTGACTATAGTGGCATATTGACATTCCATCTATCTGAAGCAAAGCTGGCAGAACGAGGATGTACTTTTGCTGATGTGCAAGGAGTACTTGAGACCTCCAAGAAGAAGTACAGCATCAAGCCAAATGAAAACAAGCTATTCATCAAACTAACGGTTCCAGATGAGCCTGACGCACAGACGCTGCTCACACTCAAGAGTAAATTACTTAACACGCGTGTAAAGGGCGTATCAGACATTGAGCGTGTAACAATAGTCAAGCAGGATGAAGAGTGGGTCATACAGACCGCCGGCTCTAACCTTGCAAAGGTGATGGCAGTAGATGGTGTAGATACTACTAGAACTACTACGAACAATGTTTATGAGATCTGGCAGATGCTTGGCATTGAAGCCGCAAGAACCGCTCTTGTTAAAGAGATTACAAATACGCTTGAAGAGCAAGGGCTGGAGGTAGATACACGACACATCATGCTTGTAGCTGACCTTATGACATCAAAGGGATACCTGCAACAGATAGGCAGACATGGCATTGCAGGAACTAAGACATCAGTTCTTGCAAGAGCTGCATTTGAAATCACAGTGCCAACAATAGCCAAAGCATCACTTGAAGGGCAGGTTGAAACGTTGAGAGGAGTGACAGAAAACGTTATAGTAGGTGCCACTGTACCTGTCGGCACTGGAATGGTAGACCTATACATGAAGGTGAAGGACAATGAGAACACTGGAAAAAGTGATTAAAAATGCGATAGCCGCCAACAAGTACAAGAGTGGCGTCAAGGAAGTATTGCAGTCAGTCAAAGGCTCCAAGCTCATAATCGTCAGCAGGTCCATACACCCTGAATACAGAAAAAAGTTAGAAGATCAGGCCAAGTCTACCAATGTCACAATCTATAAGTACTCCGGTACTTCTGTGCAGCTAGGCAAGCTCTGTAATAAACCTTATAGGATCACTGCTATAGCAATCAAGAGCGGGACCGCAGACGAAATAAGCGCCATAGTTTCAGAAAAAAAGGACAAGTAATACAAAAGGTACCTGTGAGATATAAATTGAGTTGTAAGAATGATTTGTTGTTGTTGTTGTTGCTGCCGTATACATCATCTTTTGCATTATATCTCCGTATAGGGATGCTGTGAAAATGACTGAGATTAAGCTTACTTCAGATGAGTTGCGCCTAATTTCACTCTTCCAGAGCATCACAAGTGCAACAGCAAGAGACTGTATTGTAGACGACAAAATGGACCGCGTTATTTTCGTTGTAAATAAAGGCCAGATGGGGCTTGCCATTGGCAAAGGCGGTTCTACAATCAAACAGTTGCAAAACATGGTTGCAAAAAAGATAGAACTTGTTGAATTTTCTGATGATGCTGCAGAGTTCATCCGCAATATGCTCAATGCTGATATGATAAATGATGTTAGGATATCCGAAAGAGGTGACGGGACAAAACAGGCAATTGTGACAGTTGATCCTAGGAAAAAAGGAGCTGTAGTAGGAAGGGAAGGTAGAAATGCAGAGAAGGCAAGGCTTCTTGCGAAGCGATACTTCCAAATATCCAATGTGTTAATAGTTGGCCCTGAACAGGGAAATAGTAGTAATAATAGGGTGAATGTGAATGGGTAAATCTCCACTAGGTCTGTTCGCAGGCAGGGTTCTTAAGGCAAAAAAGAGCCGTGCTCGGTGGTCAGAAAAATATTATAAGAGAAGAATGCTCATGCTTGACAAGAAGGCAAATCCTCTAGAAGGTGCGCCACAGGCAAGAGGAATAGTATTGGAAAAGGTTGGCATTGAGTCAAAGCAGCCTAACTCTGCTGTACGCAAGTGTGTCAGGGTTCAGCTGATAAAGAATGGCAAGTCCGTTACTGCCTTCTTGCCAAGGGACGGTGCTCTTAACTTTGTCGACGAACATGACGAGGTAATTATCGGGGGTATCGGAGGCGCGATGGGAGGAGCAATGGGCGATATTCCGGGCGTCAGGTGGCAGGTATTCAAAGTCAATGGTGTCTCATTGAATGAACTTGTACGTGGAAGAAAGGAGAAGCCGAGAAGATGAGTGGGAAGGAGCAGGTAAACATTCAACTATTCCACAGGTGGGATATGAGCAATATCGAAATAAACGATCCCGGTCTTAAATCTGTCATTAATCTAAAGCCAGCCGTCATCCCAGTCACGTTTGGTAGGCACGAGCACCAACGCTTGAAGAAAGCAGAGGTCAATATTGTCGAGCGTCT
>JALZEV010000047.1 GCA_030861865.1 Thermoproteota archaeon
ATTATGTTGAGCTTGAATACGGAGCCAAGCTGGTGCCAGATGGGAAGCGCTGCGCAATGAAAAAGCCGTACTATAAGAATATCCTCTTTGTAGGCGATGCGGCCGGAAGGGGAATTTTTATTGGACCTAGAATAGAAGGACTCAATGTCGGCATAGACGATGCAGTTAGGGCAGCAAATGCAGTCGCAAGAGCTATTGATAGAAACAACTTTTCCACTCAGTACATGGGCGAATCGTACAGCCAGTCAATAGAAGAGAGCCCATACACTCGAGATATGAAGGAAATAGACAAGGACTATCTGAAGATATTCCTCGATGCTGCAAGGGATGTGCCAAAGGATATCATCGGACAACGCTACGGCATGGTGTTCAGGTTAATGTCAAGTGGCACACTAAGAGGGCTGGCTGTAGGCTTTGCAAACATCCTTGGCTACGACAAGCTGCTACCGCTGGTCGAATCAGAAGACACGTATGTCCAAGTGCCAATAGAACTTGCAGAAAAGACTGGGAGACAACTTCAGGCAACATATGAACCTACAATACCTACGATAGCCCAGCGCATCGCGCGGCTAAAATACGATGATGATAGAGTCTCACACATCAAGGTGCTCAATCCGAAGTCAGAATTCATGAAAAAGATGGTGACCCTTTGTCCTACATTTTGCTACAGCATGGAAGGGGGTGACGTGACGCTACAGCATGAAGCATGCATAGAATGTGGCACCTGTGCTAAGGAAACGGAATGGCGCCACCCAAGGGGAGAAAAAGGGGTAATTTACCAGTACGGCTAGTAGCTAGCTAGCTAATTCTTCCACTTTATTGAGCAGCCAATGGAAGGATCAAAATCCTTCTCTATCCTTTCTCCTCTTAGCAGCTTGCGAACGTTATTCTCCATAACCGGGATTGTAGGTTTAGCCTCTGGCTCAAGTGCATCATTTATCCTTCCGTGGAATACCAGCCTATGATCTGCATCAAACAAGAATGGGTCTGGAGTGCACACTGCGCCATATACCCTCGCAACATTTTGGCTTTCATCTATTAGGTATGAAAAATTCAGCTTATGCTCATTTGCAAATATGAGCATGTTGTCAAAGCCCTCGTCTTTGTAGTTTGGATCGTTACTATTGATGCCAATAACCTGAAGTTCAGACGTGTTGAATCTGCTTTGCAAAGCGACAATGTCACCAATCCTTGCCTTGACGTAGGGACAGTGATTGCAAATGAACACAACAAGTGTTGCCTTGCTCTTAAAATCCTGTAGTGAGTGCATCATACCATCTACGCCTTTCAATGTAAATTCCGGTGCTCTGCTGCCTGTCTTGAGAACTTGGGGTGATGAAGCAGTCTTGACCATGCCAAACCATACAATTTGTAGATATTATATATCTATACCAATTCTCCGCATTAGCGTTATAAATGTCGTCAACCTAAATAATAATACTGATGGATTATTACGGAGAGGGGAGTATAAACAATAACAACAAGCTCTTGCAATAATCCTACTGCTGATAGCATCTGCTGCAGCAATTGTTACTATGTTTATCCTTCAGTTCTTTGAAGTATACTTTTTCTTTTTCTTTTTACCACTAACCTTCAGTTTGCCATGGTCAATAAAAAGACTATGGGGTCGCAAGGCAAGGAAGCAGTGGAATGTAGAGGATCTCCGCTAGCAAATGCAAAAGAGTTCTCTCTGCAAGATCATAAGAAAAAGAGCAATGCACATACTGTCTTCAACAAAAAGATAGATATTCTCTAGGCTCAATCCATAGCAATCACTATTCATTTCGGTAGTCAAGAAACCACCAGCATATATATCAAAAGGAACTTGAACAAATAATAATAATAATATCTCCTTTGTCTGCATTAGGTGTACGAATGTCAGATTCAATTGATGCCATCTTACAGCTTCCACAGCGAAAGATCGTCATGGCAGAGAATGATATCCTCTTGGACAAGCAGATAAAAAACGATATTTTCATTCTAATGGTGGAAGAATCGATTGGTTCGGCGGGTGGAAGAGCTGCCGGCTCAGGCCACAGGCGAATCGACAGGATATATGGCTTCTCATGCTATGGTAGCGGCAAGTGTACAAAATTCTTTGACACGGTTGAGCAGGACAAGATCAACCAGTTCGAGATACCATACAGCGCAGTTGCAATGGACATCAGGCTCTCAGACGGTAAGCCGTACGTCTTGCAGGGGATAGTAGATCCCGATTCTGTAGCATCCTACCGTTCAGTGGTAAGCAATCTAAAATAGGCTTGCCGACCAAGAACAACTGGTAATGTCAGAAGATCACCAGCGCCTTGAGCAGACAGCCTCTGCAATAGAAGACTTGCTTTACATGGGTGCGATCAGGCTTGTCGACAAGGAAGATAGGGCACTGCTATCTCCCCAGTTCTCTCTTGTAGTTTCAAACGTGATGTCGAGCATGAAAATCGGTGAGGGTGCTGATAGCAATGAGATAATGAAGCTCATGTACTATTCACTACTGATCTATATGGGTGAGTACCTGAAGGTTCCTAAGTCTTTTATGATAGCACTTGGAAACGATCTAGAGAAAAACCGCGACAGCATGGAGTCTGGCGAGCTTGTCACTACTTATGTTACTGTACTAACCGAGATTTGGGTTCAAAATCGCCATCGTCAGCAGGGAAAAGTAGGTGATTAATGCTGCAGCAGCAGAGCAACAATCAATTGAAAGTTCATATCCGTACGGAGATGCTTGTTATCCATTCATTCATTCATTGACTTTCATTGCTACTCTCATGGCCGGGTTTCTAACTCAGAAAAAGCCTAATAGAGATAGGATATGATTTTTAAGGAAAGCTGGCTTACATATGTTCTACGATGTTTCACACATCGCTCAAGCCGCCAATCATAGAAACAATCCCTCTATTGAGAGAATCTAAGCCAAAGGTGTGGATTGAAGCATATGGCTGCACTGCAAGTATGGCAGATTCTGAGATGATAAGTGGCCTCTTAAAGGAGGCCGGCTATGAAATTGCGAGTAAGAAAAGCGAAAGTGCCCTCAACCTTATTGTCACATGCTCTGTCAAAGATACAACCGAGCATAGGATGGTGAGCAGAATTAGGACAATGACCAAGTCAGGCAAGCCGCTCATCGTTGCAGGTTGCTTGCCAAAGGCAGACAGGGCAAAAGTAGAATCGGTAACTTTCTCGGCAAGTCTTCTTGGTCCCAATTGCATAGACAAGGCGCCTGATGCCGTAAGGTTAGCCCTTTCAGGAGGCAGGCTTGTGGCTCTTAGAGATTCTCCCCTTGATAAGGTCAATATTCCAAGGGTCAGGCTTAACTCAGTGGTCAGCATAGTAGAGATAGCAAGCGGATGCATGAGCCAGTGCACTTTTTGTCAGACAAAGATTGCCAAGGAGTGGCTTCGGAGCTACCGCGTAGGCGACATAGTAAGACAGATTAAATCAGATATCAAGAGTGGTTGCAAAGAAGTATGGCTTTCTTCAACCGACAATGGATGCTATGGAAGAGACATAGACACCGACCTTGTAGAGCTTCTGAAGGCATGCTGTTCCATAGAAGGCAGCTTCAAGATAAGGGTAGGAATGATGAATCCTATGTATCTGCCTGCCATATTGGATAGAATGGTCAGTTTATTCTATGAAAGTGACAAACTCTTCAAGTTTCTCCATATCCCTGTTCAAAGTGGAAGCGACAGGATATTGAAAAAGATGAAGCGTGGTCACACTACCAAGATATTTATGGACGCTGTGGATGCCTTTAGAGGCAAGATCCCTGAGATGACGATCTCTACTGACATCATTGTGGGATTTCCATCAGAAACAGAGGATGATTTCAAAGAAACTATTGACTTAGTTGAGAGATCTCAACCGGATATTGTTAATATTTCGCGCTATGCTGCCAGGCCCGGAACAGAGGCTTATGAATGGAAGGGCATGAGGGTTAACTCTCGAGTATCCAAGGAAAGGTCAGAGTATTTGCACGCTCTTACAAGGAGAGTCACTAAGAAGCGCAACTCGCTCTGGCAGGACTGGCAGGGCGAAATAATAATTGATGAGATTGGAAAAGTGAGGCAGGGGAGAAACTATGCATACAAGCCAGTAGTCATTTCACCATCATCAACAAACGCTGCTGATGATCGTCAAATTTTACTCGGTGACAAAGTGCGCGTCAAAATTTATGATTTTTCCAACTTTTCATTGAAAGCAAAGATAATTTTGTAGACCAGCTAAACTTTGTTACGCTATGATTAGCTTTTGATTAATCACCAAAACTTTTTAACTTGACATCTCTATCTCTGTGCGGGGGAGCTCGGGGAAACCTTGGAGGATGAGCTATCGATCAAGAACCCTATGTTGCTGGTGGGCATCGGCGGCGTAGGAAGTAAAATTGCAGTTGCAGCGAGTGCAGCTCTTGAATGCAAATGCCTATTGATAAGCAACGATAAGAAGGATTTGGTCCACAATGATAGGTGCACTGCTATTTTTGTTCGTTCTGGAGAGTGGGTAAACCCTTCTAGTTATAAATTACGCTCTTTTGTGGAGAGTCATCGCAATGAGATGGCGACGGCAATGCGTGGCTACTCAACCGTCATTGTTGTTTCAAACTTGGCAGGGCGTGCCGGCACAGCAATAGCGCCAATTGTATGTAGGATGGCAAAAGATTCCAGTACTGCTGTAATCTCTATAACAATTATGCCCTTCAAATATGAAACGGATCGCATTTTCAGTGCTGGTACAGCTCTTAGAAGAGTGCGTGAAGTTTCAGATTCAACGATAGTAATGGACAATGATGCATTCTTGGATAATAACTCAGAGCTGTCTCAGCAAGATTGCTTTGCAATAACAAATAATGCAATAGTTGAGGTCATTGCCTCAATCTCTGCTGGCATGATAAAGCCGGCAATGAACGTGCTGTGCACAAGCAGGGCAAGCCCTAACTCAGAATCCTCTCTCCGAGACTCGCTTTCAATGCTATATGATGCCGTGCCAGATGCAAGCACTGTCAAAAGAGCGATGGTATATGTAATGGGAGGCAAGAGGATTCCTATTGGCGAGCTGAACAAGCTAGTAGGCTGCGTACGGGGAATATTCAGAGAGGACGGCTCAATAGAAATTGGGATGCTATCCTCAATGTCGTCTTCTAATGGAGTACGCGTACACCTTGTTGCGTCGGCTCCACAAAAGACACGGTTTGATAGCTACGACCCCTTGGGAGACATCATTCCAGATGTACTTGACTGGGATGAACCTGACTCGGCTCCGGATATCAAGCTGACCATACCTACTACCATTGAATAGGTTACTATATTATTATAGCCAAAATGGCTGTAGCAATAGTAGAGCAGTAAAAGGGAGAGTGTGCACTCTAGTGGTACCATATGATATCGTGTGGCTGTAGATGTATAGCGTGTAAGGGTCAGCAGCTTAAAAGCTACCAGTTTGTGGCGCAGGATGGCTACGATGATATTCACCACACGTGCATGTTGTGCGGCACGCATTTCAATCACCTCGATGGGGAGACGTACTCAAAATGCGAAATTTGCAACTTTCCCTGACTATGCAAGAGAGTGTCACACTATCTCGATTAACCTTTTTGTTGATGCATATTATGCTCTATCATACGAGTCCCCGGTTTGCTTGGTATTGCGGCTATGGCATCACATATTATTATTATTATTATTATTAATCGCATGATAAAATAATCGAGTTCTTGAAAACTCTATCTGAGAAGTAGTAATACTTTACAAGTATATATCCTATGATGTAAAAAACCTGCAAAGAAAAAAAGTTCTAGAGCCGTATGCAGAATGGCTTATTTGCGAGCACAAGTCACTCGATGTATGTTATCATATTCGATTGCCATGTCGGCTGCGATATCGACAGTCATCATTAATATGGCATCTTTAATGTCGACAACGACAAAAGAATTTACAGAAAACACCGGCGTCTTAGTGAGAGCGAGCGCACAGAAACAACTACAGGCAATAACAAAAGTAGAGGAGGAGCTAAGAACAAATGACATCCGATAAACTATCCTCATTGACAAGAACTGCTTCAGTACTCTCGCTAATGGCTGTTGCGGCCATTTTGTTTGCAGCATCATTAGCAACAGGTCCACAGACAGCAGCGACAACAACAACACTCACTCCTGAAGAGGAAGATGTTGAAGAAACCCAAGAGACCGCAACAGAAAATCTAACAGAAGAAGATAGAGATGTCAACGGTATAGAATTTACGCCAAGGTGGGGAGCGATTTCAACA
>JALZEV010000057.1 GCA_030861865.1 Thermoproteota archaeon
ATTCATGACATAGATGTCAAGGTTTCTAGTAAAGGCTATCTTTGTACTATTTGGAGACCAATTAGGGAATTGATCAATATCATTATTGTTAGTCAGCCTTATTTGATTACTTCCATCTTCTGCATTCATGACATAGATCTCTTCATTGCCGTCTCTAGTGCTAGTAAAAGCTATCTTTGTACCGTCAGGTGACCAATCGGGGGCTATATCAATCGCAGCATTGTTACTTATGTTTATCTGGTTGCTTCCATCTTCTGCATTCATGACATAGATCTCTTCATTGCCATCTCTAGTACTAATAAAAGCTATCTTTGTACCGTCAGGTGACCAACTAGGGCGGTTATCAAGGGCAGCATCGTTAGTCAGCCTTGTCTGGTTGCTTCCATCTTTTGCATTCATGACATAGATGTCAAGGTTTCTAGTAAAGGCTATCTTTGTACTATTTGGAGACCAATTAGGGAATTGATCAATATCATTATTGTTTGTCTGCCTTGTCTTATTGCTTCCATCATCTGCATTCATGACATAGATCTCTTCGTTGAGGTCTCTAGTGCTAGTAAAGGCTATCCTACTACTGCTTTCTCCCGGAGGGGTGGTGGCAAACGCAGACTGGTTTGGTAATATAATTGGTAGTGGTAGTGCTGCAATGAAAATGCTTGATAGAATAATAATACTGGCAATAATAGTCCTTCTTCCAAATAGTATAAAACTGTGCAGATTGGCAGCAGTATTTACCTTCTTTAGCGATGCTAATAACCGTGATGACATTATTCTCAGAAAGGGATACCGAGAATTAGATAAAGGTATGGATTGATTATTCTTCTAAATTTTGTAACGCTAAACAAAACATAGTTTTATAGCAACTTTTTATATAGAAAAATATCTATCCAAGCCTGTAGCTATATGAACAATTATTATTAGTAGAGATCAATGCGCATGGGGTGGAGGTGCACCACCCTTTGCTAATTCTTCGTTAAATGTTCCTGCAGCTTTTTCATGAAATTCTAGATTAGCTTGGTCTACTTTGACTGCTTGTGGTGGACACACTGACACACAAGCCATGCACCAGATACAGTCATGCTCTCTAATTGGATCAGACTTGTCCGTATAGTCTTTTCTTCCATCTTTGAGACTGTTCTCTCCTTCCCCCTGACTTGTGGCATTTTGCATCTCTAACGCAGGCATATCCTCATGCTCTGTCCTATACCACTGAAATACCTGCACCGGACAGGCTTCAATACATGCACCATCAGCAATACAAGAGTCCCAATCTACAGCTATCATTGTGCCGTGAACGCCCAAAGGAGCAATCTGCTCTCCTCTTGCTTCATAGGCTTTCTTGACTTCTTCATTTTCTGCTGCTTCTGCAGTCCTTCCTGGTCCCCATACGAAGTGAAAGTGCTCGCCATCTGCGTGCTTATGTTTGCCTATTACTTGATGGTTCTTCGGAAATTCTGAATCGATCGGCATATGCCAGATATAGTGGTGAAACATAATAATAACTCTTACAGCAATTGTCTGACTAAACTTACTCATCTAATAATGATTAGTTGCATATCATTCTAAAAAAGATTAGATGGGAACGATCGATCTATCTATAGAAGGACGATCTACGCACCTTTTATCATATGTTACAGATATGTAATGCTCAGTAGGAAAAGTAAAAAGATGGCTCAGATGCCAGCACTGATACCAAAAGAAGTCGAAATCCAGAGACTAAAGAAGATATACATCATGGTCATTATGCTGGGTTCAATTGCAGCCTCAGTAGAGGTCGACAACTTCGTCGATGGCTCACTGCACCAGACGGCAATCAGAGACAGCGCATTCACGCCTGCTCACTGGTGGCTATACAGCCACTTCGTAGCGCTCCCACTAGGTTGGGGCTTTGTCGCAATGTACGACAGAAGAGTACCAATACTTAGGGGACCAGGCAATTCAATGAACACCGGTCTAAAAATAACAATCATTGGCTACCTAGCCACAATGTTCACGATCGGTATCAATGAGATGTGGCACTTCTGGTTCGTCGAAGAAATCTTCGCAGTTCCAAACCACTGGATGTTTAACATGGGTGTCGTCGTGGCATTCATGGGTGCTCTGGCTTATGTAGTCAGAGTATACGCCAGAATGGTCGAACTGGGTGCAGAAACACCAGCCAAGAACCCATACGTGGCAGAAATGTACAAGCTAGCGCTTGAAGGAAAGCTGTACAGCAGATCTATCCCATAAACTTAGGATTTCGACAATGTCTGGGCAACCAGACGCCTGCTTTTTCTATTTTTTTGCTTTCTAAGAGATTTTGAGATGCTATCTAATAACAGAGTGTATATGTTACATGAAAGGTATTAAGATCAATCTTCTCATTGATTCTAGACGAGAAGAACGAAAATTTTTAAATGTGCTATTGAAAGGAGGGAGGACAACCCCTGCTATATCCTAAGTTAAGGTGCATTATCCTTCAACTCCTTCAACAAGTCTAAACACTTTTTATCTTGCGTAAAATAACATGCCAACCCTTGCTCGTGGTAAACAATAAATACGCAGGTTCTTTGCATATTGCTGATGCCTGTTGTTGATCCTGTCTGCGGAATTGAAATGCATCAGGAACTTGCAATTAGCCATGAGCATCATGGCAAGATTTACTACTTTTGCTGCGACGGCTGCAAGAGGATCTTTACAAAAAAGCCCCGTAAGTATTCAAAGTAAAAGTGGTACAACAGGAAAAGCACCACACTTTCTGCAAAACCTAGCATTAGGTGCAATGCATCCTAGACAATCCGAGCAGCGTGATCCGCAAGCATGATTATTATCACTTCTTTCTTCTTCTTTTGGTGGAGGAAAATAGCTTCTGAAAATGGCATAGTAGTGTAGATGTTCCTTACTTCTTATTCTGACGCTCTCTTGCTCTTGAGCTATTCTTTTCTTGTTTGCGAAAGTCAAGTCATCGATCATTTCATCAATATACTGCTGATAACGATCAGTGGCAGCTCCTTGCTCTTGAGCAAGCTTGGGTCTCCATACCAGTGAGCCCAGTGTTGGTTCAAAGCATTTTCTGAGAATGAACTTGCCCCACTTTTTACCCTCGTGTTCGCCTACTTTGTCATTGACATTAATCAATTTTGCAAATGACGCAAACTTCTCATCAAGGAAAGGAGTCTTCACCTCGATACCGTTGTATTTACCTAGTTTTCTTGAAGAAAAATGCATGATCTGCCACAGTCGTCGCAGCTCTGAATCAAATCCTTGCATGTCAGAATAATAGCGAGAAAAGTAGTTATAGCCTGCGAACAGCTCGTCGCTGCCATCACCGGTCATTACACTAGAATACCCATCGCTTTTTGCCCACTCGATGCCTGCAAGTGCCACTGCAGAATTCCTGATCTCTATCGGATCAAATGTTCTAAAAATTTGTATAACCTGCTCGACCAGCTCTGCCATTCTATCCTGTCCAAAAATAACTTCAACATGGCGTTTGCTGTATCTTTCTGCAACCTGCCTTGCATAGACAAGATCAGGAGCAGTTGTTCCAAATCCAGCCGCAAGTGAGTATTGCGGCCGTAGTATACTTGCCAAAATGCTGCTGTCAAGCCCTCCGGAGAGTAGTAGTGCATCGGCATGGTTTCTCTCCACGCTTTCAGTTAGCAGATTGGTAAGCTGTTCGCAATCTGGCAATACAAAACAAAATCCTAGTTTTGCTCTTATTATTGTTATTCTTCTTCTCTGGCGTCTTCTGACGCTGGTGGCGCTTCACAGAACTCCGTCAGGACACCGTGAAGTGATTTAGGATGTATAAATGTGATCTTGCGGCCATACGAGCCTGTGCGCAATCCGCCAAGCATTTTCATGCCCTTCTCAGATGCCCTTGCAACATCCTTTTCAATGTTGTCAGCAGTGATTGCTATATGGTGTATACCTTCACCCCGTTCCTGCAGAAACTTTGAAATTGGACTGTCAGGAGCCATTGGCTCCATTAATTCTATTCTAGTATCTTCGAGCATTAGAATTGCGACCCTGACCTTTTCATTGGGCACTTCCTCTATTTTCAGCTCATCAACATTGAGTATTTTTTGATAGTCGGTTAGTGCCTGCTGTACATTATTAACTGCAATAGCTATATGGTCGACTCTCATTTGATGTAGAGAGAGAACCATTAAGAGTTTATTTAATCTAATCCCAGAAGTCCAGCTAACCTCGCTACAGTACTCACTACAGTATTATACCTAGTAGTCTAGCTTCGGTTATGAAGCGAGAAACTTGTACCAAGAAAGCTGGATTGGATATTACTAAGAGTAAAATAAATGGATGTTTTATGTTAGTAAAGCCAAAGCCATGAAGGCGTAATAGTAAGGAATGGTCTAAAGTTGGTTTAAGACAATTTGTAAAAGTATAATCTATAAATCATAAATATTGCAGGAGATTATTTTTGATTCTTGTAGTAAAAAGTGGGACTCTTAAGCCGTTCAAGAGCTTCTGTCCAGTCAATTGAATTACTTGGACTAGTCCATTCCACAAACGCAGAACCCTCCCCAGCCCATTCAGTGAACTTCTTAATCGCAGTTGCATGGGGCTCTGCCATAACAA
>JALZEV010000102.1 GCA_030861865.1 Thermoproteota archaeon
TCTCTGAGGAGAGAGATATATGTGCCACAAATGGAAAGGCGAGTAAAAATACCTGCCAAGTTTGCTTGAGAATTTGGGGATAAAAAATCAGTTAATTGGAATAGGGACATAAACAATAAGTGCACTATTATTATTGCAAAAGCTGTAGGATCGATTCGCTAATATGCCAATGCAATTCTCATAGAAGGAGCTCCCTGACAAGTGTAAAAATACTTGATCTGCCTTCTCTTGTTGTGAGGGCAGAGCAAAAATTGAAAGAACAGCCTAGGCTCACTGTACTTGTAGTAGATGAGAATGTACACGCAAGCTCTCACATCTCTGGAATACTTGAGCTGTTAGACTGTGAGGCAATAGCAGTTGCATCGGCTCAAGAATGTGTGGATATGTTGAACCAGCTTCATAACAATAAGAAGGTAGATGCTGTAATCTTAAGTGGAACCGAAGCGATTCGCAAAGGAGGTTTCCTGATTTCACACATAAAAAAACTCGATAAAAAGATAAAGACATTAGCAATAGTTAGAGACAAAGGAGATCGGCACATGCTACTCTCTGCGGGTGCAGACGCAGTTGCTACTAAGCCCGTGACTGGGCAGACATTAGCCTTCAAAGTTCTCAAACTTGTTACTTCTGACGATCCCGGTATGAATAGGTAAAATCCGCTTCTGCAAATTTGATTTGCAGAGTAACAAGGGTTGTGCACCATAAATTCTGATGGAGTAAATATGGTTTTAAGAGACCACTTGATCTGAAATTAATTGTCACTAATAAGTTAGTTCTGCCTGGCGTCTATTTACCGTCTTGGTGCGCTATTTGCTGAAATTGCAAGAACTTACA
Source organism: Thermoproteota archaeon (assembly GCA_030861865.1). Lineage (GTDB taxonomy): Archaea > Thermoproteota > Nitrososphaeria > Nitrososphaerales > Nitrososphaeraceae > Nitrososphaera. Next base: position 835 of record JALZEV010000102.1, read on the forward strand.
TTTGAGACATGTACAGCCTCCAAAACCCAAATAATGAGGCATATCGTTTTTGTTCATAAGAGAACCATAAAGGTATTCTAGCATATTCGCCATTTTATTATCTAGGCTTTTTCTCAGTAAGAACGGTCGCTCATCCTTTTAAAATAGGATTTAGTATGATAGGGGAATTACAGTGGAAGGATGTGACGCAGTAGTAGACCAGCTGCTACGAATTAGACTGTGGCAGCATAATCTTCTAATTTATGAAGATATTTACATGTTTGATAAGGTATACTCAAAATACTGTAAGTATCAATTAAACACATCCAATCACGTTGTACTTCTCCTAATTTTCAATGAGGATGAGGAAACAGTATTGCAAAACCTAAGTGATGAAGGAGTAGATGTTGAAAAAAGAAGATCGGATGGATCACTTTTGATCGAAGATTCTGTTTTGGAATTTTTTGGATCGGGAACCGACATGCTTGAATATCTTTCAATTCTTCAACAATACGCCATAGATATAGGAAAGGAAGGTTTAACAGTAATTCTAGATATTGCTGGTTTGTATCTATTAGGAAGCGAGGATGACCTATTAAGGTTTGAATCATCGATAGGTCCGAGCAGTCATAAATATTTAGCAAACGCCTCACTTCTATGCTGCTACCATATTGCCTTGTCTGGAAAGATCAGTAAGGAGAGCAGAGACAGAATAATGGCTCAACATCAGAAAATGTTCTATATATTGGATAAATGAGAGAATAAAAAATTATTACTTGTATCCTTCTTGAGTATGCTGTGTCCATACAGACCAGCAAATCAGTTATCGATATTTGCTTTTTTTCTCGCTGTTTCTGACCTAGATATGCTAGTGGCCTTGACACAGATTTATGGGGTATACCCTTCCCTTCTCATTCCATAGATTAAAAACTCAAAGCTTAGGATCTATAGTAGATTCCCTTTAGAAGAACGGTGAATATCTCTTTTATTAACGCGCTACTAGATCAGGATTGATGCTATGATATGAAGCAACGAGGCCCCTTTTCAATCTGCACATTAATTCTGATGGCTTTGTATCGAAAGCCAATGACAAAGACCAAACTAATGCAAGAATTGATATTGACCTATGCCCGAACCAAAAAATACCTTGACATTCTAACTAAGCAGAATCTCATTACCTATGATATGAATGACCATACATATCAATTAACTGCAAAAGGCAATGAAGTTTTGAAGTTAAACCAACAGCTTGCAGACTATCTTCCTCCTCTTAGGGATATGATTAGAAAATATGCGTGCTTTGTGGAAGAGCCTTTCTTTGATACAAATGTC
>JALZEV010000072.1 GCA_030861865.1 Thermoproteota archaeon
ATGCCCCATCTATGATACTATAGAAATCTCTCCCGCGTTGACCATAGCGTCCTACCGAGCGAGAGGTGTTTGAGCAAACTACTATCAATATTGGTGCATCTTCAATAGCCTTTTGGTTTACAGAAGCCTGCCTCAGCTTTTTCTTTGTTGCAGGATCTCTTACAATGATAAACTCCTGCACTTGAGTGTGGCCGGCACTTGGCGCCTTGCTGGCGTTCTTTATCATCTTGCTGATTATCCTATCGGGAATGTTTTTGGGTAGGTACTTCCTTATCATTTTCCTTTCCCGGACAACGTGGTCAAATTCCATGATGATCTATATATGATACTGATCCTTTCCCTTAATGAAAAGCTAACTGATAATTACAATGTGTGACAAACTATATGCAGTATATATGTCAAGCAAAGATATGAAAAGGAAGCCTGAAGCAAAAGGCGGGGCGAGCCCGGCAACAAATGCATCATTTGACCCAGAGCGAGGCTACGGCACTAGCGAGCAGAAAGAAAGAATCAAAGAACAAGCAAGCAAATAGCGATATGTTCTCTTACCTTACGCTATAGGTTTTCTTAAATTGAAGATCAAGTAATATTTTTATTAAATCATGATTTCGAGTTTCTGAGTGTACGAAAAAGACAACAATTGCTGGGCTTTCACTCAAAGCATATCTACCTAAAATAGTTCATGGTCATTTCAAGATTGAACAGTGAGTTGCACCAGCAAAAAAAGCAGAATGAGACTGATGCAATTGTTTCAAGTAGGAGCAGGCTGAATCGGACGGGTCAACATTAGATCTTCACGCGCGTTAATTTCTGATCATGGGTAGAAATCCTCTTCATGTAAGTGGCATAACCTAGAAGCATTTAAGAGACTAAAATAAAAGACAAAAGGCTTGACGCAGTGCTCTAGCCATACATAACTTTTTTTCTTTTAGAGGAAGCTGTCAAACTTGAAGAGGCTGGGCGCCTGCCTGTCTGTGATTACTCTGAGCGTTATCTGCTTACTTGACCCCTGTAGGACCCTTGCTTTCTTTGTGTTCTAACTTCATGTGTTCCTCCTTGTCTTGAACTGTTGTAAATGTGATGCCACACTCGTTGCATCTCAACTCGTTGTTGTTGCTGCCTGCTGTTGAAGATGACATGAAACATTATGAGGTAGCTTTTATAGAATAAGTGTGTTTTTATGAATTTCGTCTACATCCTAGCATGATGTAATCCATAATAGATATTTTGCATGGAACTGTTCATGGTAAGATTTGGTATTCAAGCGCCACATGAGCAGATCAACCCTACTGATCTTTTGAATGATGTTATCATGATGGATCGATACGGCATCGAGAAGTGCTGGTCAAGTGATCATTATATGCCTTGGTGGCACACTGGGGCCACATGCGGCGCCGCTTGGCCGTGGCTTGGGGCAGCGCTTGCCAAAACAGACAGGATAGTAGTGGGTACGGGAGTTACAGCTCCAATTTTACGTTATAACCCTGCAGTTGTGGCACAGGTCTTTGCTACGCTTGGATACATGTTCCCTTGCAGAGTCTTTCTCGGGCTTGGAACAGGCGAGTCATTAAATGAGGTGCCGGCGGGAACTAGCTGGCCCTCAAATCAAGAAAGGTTCGAAAGGCTTGAGGAAGCAATCAAGCTCATAAAACTTCTATGGATGAAGGATTGGGTAACCTTTAAGGGTAAATATTATCGGGTCAAGGGCTCAAACCTCTACACCAAACCCTTGCAGCCAATTCCAATATTTCTAGCGGGGATCGGACCCCAATCTGCAAGGCTGGCAGGCCGAGAAGCAGATGGCTTTGTAACAAATGAGGCCAATACGGAGCTGATCGAAAGCAAGCTTTTGCCTGCGTTTAGAGATGGGGCAATGAAGGCCAGCAGAAACCCTGAAGCGCTTGACAAGGTATTGTTCTTACCTGCCTCGTATGACCCTGATAAGCAAAAGGCGCTTGAATCGATAGCCTATTGGCGTGGAGCGATGGTGAAGGCATTTTTCGAGGTGAACTTTCCTGACCCACGCAAGATAGAGGAAAGCGCACAGGTAGTGGGGATGGACACAATGGAAAAAATGACGCTAGTAGTTTCTAGTGCAGAAGAGGCGATGAAAAAGCTGGACAAATATGTTCGATTAGGATTTACTGAAATTGTGCTCATAAATTCCAGTCCAAACAGGGAGACCTTCATCAAGCTACTGTCACAGGAAATAGCACCTGCACTCCAAGACCCAAATAAACCTCCCACAAAGGCTGCTGCTACCACCACCTCCTAACTCCTACCCCTCTTGAAATACCAAATTGCAGCACCTACTGCTGCTGCAATGACAGCACCGATTCCAGCAAGCATCGCTACTCCTGATGTGCTAGTCGGTTCAGCCGCTACGCCAGTAGTGGTATCTGCGGCGGTAGTCCGGTTTTCCTGCTGAACGTTAATGTCACTGATAGGTGCCTGAGGTGTAGGGTTGGCCTCTTGGTTTGGTATTCCCTCTGTCTGCCTCTCTGCTTCCTCAAAACCGCTATGCTCCCCTCCCTGCTTTTCCTCTGTAGGCTTTTGCTCTTGGGTGTCGTTTACATCTTGTGCGTAAGCACTAGTAACAGTAGTAGTACTTATCAGAATAATAATTGCAAGCAGTTGCAACATCGCCTCTTATTACTCAACAAATAATTTATGCATGTTTAATGCCTGATCAACTAAAGCCTTAAAGCTCACCTCTGTATAGAAAAAAGATGGAGACGTGAAACAACCATCGCTACCACAACAACTATGACTATCAACTCCACAAACAACCAAAGAATTAGAAGCCCCTCGCTCGCTAAGTATATCAAAATTGTTCAGCAAGCAAACGAGAGGACTGCTGAACAATATGAATACAGGTTATGCAAATTTGAAAAATACTTAGTGACGGTATCTGAAGAAGGACAGCAGCAACAGCAAGAAGGAGGAGCAGCTCAAAGGACTAAAGAGGTATCCAATGGCTTAATGGTCAAGTGGTCAAGTCAGTCAAGTCAGTCAAACGAAGGCGTTGGGTTTGACCAGTTTGACCAGTTTGACCATGATCATACAGACCAAAACACCAGTGAAGCAGCAATATGCGAAGTTATCCAGAAGTGCATGCTAGACGAGCATGGAAACAACAAAGGCTATTTTAGCATAGACGACTGGACGCTAAGGCTTTTACTGCTACCTAACGAGCATTGGACCGAAGACCAAACCCAGCAGACATTGCACGCACTAATACAAGAGGGTAAGCTGGTAGAGATAGAGCCAGGAAAATACAAACCCAAAATGAAGAAGCTGAAAGTGGCGAAAAGATGAGTAGAGGCGCCTAAGAACCAATGAGCCATTCTGGCTGCTTTTGTGCCATCCTCATATTCAAAAGACGCTGTCCACACCTCTGAAAGGCTATGCTTTTATGTCCACTAAGTACATAGAGTAAGAGCTAAATGAGAAACTTCTAAGAAATGTCAAAGTAAGAATCTGAAGACATTCTTAAGTATTTAGAATGTGAATGAATCTCCAAATGTGGGGACAAAATATAGGAAATACCATAGGAAGGGTACAACTTTCTAGGATTATGTCAGTAACTGGCATAACTGCAATGATGTTTTTGGTTCTCATTTCCATTTCTCCCTCTCCCTCTGTCTTATCATTGCTGCATCAGACTCAACAAGCTGAGGCAACATTATTATCCTCATCATCTAGATTTGTTCCATCAGCATACATCATAGTAGATGGAAAAGCGTCCAAACTTCAGCTTGAAGATGAACCTATGTCTCAGGATAGGAGAGCAAACTATGACAGAGCCTCTCAGGGTACGATATCGCCTGGCGAGCGCTTTGGTCTCCTAATTCCTCAATTTCCAGGCATTTTCAAAGATGTGCAAAGTGTTAGACTGCATGTCAATGATGATGTTTTCAACGAAAATGACTACCTGCAGACAGATATTGACCGAACCAATACAAGAGATACAAGATACTATTACTTGCAGACATATCTCAACACTGTACCTGGTGCTGTGGGCGATGGATATACAGCTAGTGATGTTGGCTTTAGAATATTTTTATGGTGGCAAGTCTTCTTTACGGATGGAACTGACCAGACATACTTGGCAATTGTTCATTTGAAGGGTGACCCATGTCAAGAACATGGATGGGTTTCCTCAAGAGGCGGCACTACATGTGTCGACCCTAATGCTTGATCATTGTGACTAAGACAGTTTAAGCCTGTCTACAATGCCTTATCAATGGAGTGCCTACTGATATTGAGCCAGTTGTAATAATTCACGGTTCATGCTGGTGCATTGATGTCATATCTGACAAGCAAAAGACTTCCTTAATGGCAGCGTTATGCTTAAAGCTTACGAGCGTGTAACAATAGCAATTTGGCGGAATCTGGCGGTGTCACAACTGATAAGAAAAAGTATCGCAAACTGAGAAGATTCCTTGCTCAGAAAGAGATTAGACGCTTATTGATAGGAAGTCAATGACCAATCGAGCAATCAGCGAACATCTCGGCATCCCCATTCGCACGGTAGAAAGGTATGTGGCTGACTTGTACGAACACGACAACGTCTTACTCGCACATGCACATGACACACAAACGATTCTTACTCAGGCTAACATTTGCTTAGATCGCTTACTCCAGCAAAGAAACGACGTATTAGAAGGAATAGCTAATAACCCAAGCGCACCGTTCAAAGATAGGGTAGTAGCTCACAACTTTGCAGCAGAGCTTGCAGCCGCTGCTCTTCGTGTATTCACAAATTGTCCATCGCAATTAGCCCGACGAACCAATCTTGATGATCGATATACGTTGCGCAAGTTGACAGCAACAACACCTGCGAAAGAAGAAGAAGATGATAATTTTTCGTATTCACAAAAAGAAAAGCGCTATCAAAATCAAGGAGACATAGATGAATAAGAAGAAGAAGGAAAAGAAGTCGACAACGATAGCCCAAGCAGTCGAAGAGCTAGAAAGAATACAAGCTCGTACGCTTCAAAGTTTTGCACAAGATAGGCTTTTGTACGCTTTGAAAGAAGTCAACGACGACACCATCACCGCCTCATCAAATCCAATTGTTATGCGGCTTCTCTATGATGCCATTTTAGATTTGATAGCAGCTCTTGGTGTTGGTGATATCTCTTCAGGGGTTAAAGTGAAAATAGAAATAAGAGGAAGAGGAACAACCTATAGAAGACCAAAAGTTTTGAGTTACTAGCACTATTATCACCGTTGTCATAGGGATGACGGTCCAAAGGAAGACTAAGAAAAGCAGCAATTGCAAGACATAGGAGATTATTATTTCTGGTAAGAGGGAGAAATAGAAAAAATGAGAAAAGTTGGGTGTTCTGTCTTATCTATGACAAATCGTCAAAGTGACCACTGCTTGGTCTGCAAGGATACCCCAGAACAAGTAGCCGACCTTCAAACCAGACCTGATTACACCCTCGTAAATGATGATTGCTATAAGAGGATCACAGTGGTAAAGACTGTTAGATAATCATACACAACCCCACACACAACCGACTCTCTCTTTTTTATTTGCCGTCATACTTTGCAAAATATGACAGAGCTTGACTCAATTGGTGTATAAGATGCATCGAAGCGAATTGTCCATAACATGGACAAAGTGACTTCCGAGAAGTCACTTTTTTTCATTAGCTAAGTGATGTGCATCATATAGAGTTTTATAGAATATTCTATCGCCCGCTGCGAGCAATAGGACATCGCCAACTCTCGCTGCGAGAGTCGGGTCTAACTCATTGTTGTTCATCTCCACGTAGAGACTGTTGCTCCTCTTCTTTTTTGTCATCATCGACAGTAGTAGCTTCATTTCTCAGCCGCTCAAAGTCCTCTCGTATCTTTTGCAGCGTTTGAACATTTTTGGTTTCCATCATCGACATGTCAGACATCTGGCTCATCGTCTGCATCATCAAACCCTGCAACTCGACAAACTCGGACAAATCTTGCAGTCGTTTTTGCTTCATCGGGTCATACTTGGGACATTTATGTAGCATAGAGACAGTTAGGTCGGAGCTCACGAGCTAGTGGCTATTAAGGGAGAGGAGCCGCAAGGTGTCCTTTGATGATTAGGGTGCAAGGTGTCCTTTGATGATTAGGGTGAAAGCGACTCTGGCAAGTCCTGCACGTTTTCCGTAGAGAGCTAGGTCGACATCTACTCTTACTCCAACACCAGCTAGGATGGTTCCTCTGCAATGATCAACTGCCCACATGGTACCTCCCCACGGTCCGAATCTTCCAAAGGACGATGGAGCAGCGGTTACCGATAAACCTCCTATGTCGTTAAAGCGACCAATATCTGGGAATTCATAGAGGTCAAATTCTAGGAGTTGGTTAACGAGACTATCACTGTTTGCTTCCCAACTAAAAACCGCATAACCAGGAACAACAACTATATCCCATCCTTCGGCATCTTTGAAACGTACGTGTGAACTATATTCGATATGATCTGGGTTGATCACCATATTCTGGCAGCAGCTTCAATGCTGGCGTCATTAATTAAACTCTTAGGAGTAATTTACTTAGCTTTTATACTGTCAAATTTTGAAGCCTTCACAAGGTGCTCCTGCTGGTTCTTCAAGTGCTGGTACTACCATCAATCCTCCTACAAGCATCATAACAGATGCAATTAGCAGGATTGCCATTGTTGTTGAAGTGTCATCATCTTCTATCTCCTCTATGGTTCAGGTTGGCAGGCTCCAATAATCTGAAAAAATGAGAGAACCCTTGGCTCTATGAAAAGTTAGAATTGAGCTTTTGAGATTTCTTATTCTCTTGTTTTTGCTTTAGTTATAGTATGCATACACACACATATTATCAATGAGCTTAGTCACAAGAAGTTGTCAGTCCACACAGATATCTGGCACTGCAACTTTTTTGAATAGATGAGGAGACATTATGGTGTTTTTATCTTTTTTTTGTAAAAATATAGGAAAAAGGAAGGATAATAACAATAATAATCTTCGGCTAAAGCCGTCAAACTTAATTATTACATCTCTAGTGATATGAACCATGGTAACCAAAAATAGCGGCTATTTAACCCAAAGTAACTTTGGAACAAAAGGTCATTTTGAAGTAGTCGTGGATGGACCAAGCGGATTACAGCGTTGGTCTCGCAATAACGACGATCCAAATCTACCTTGGATTTCGACATCTGTCATTTCGACGATCTGATAGTTCTGCTCCACGGCTGGTGGAGAGCCAGAGCAACAGTTGGTCTATAAAAAAAGTTCACTTAGTCCTAGAAATTTGTATTGTTTCTAATAAAATAAGCATCCAAGATAGTAGTAGGTATTTCTTCCTCTTCCTTTTCTTGCTAGTTTTCTTCTTCTCCTTCTTTCTTTTTCGTCATCCATTCCTTTTTCATGCTGTTGACCCTATCATCTATCCGCTCAACTTCTGAAATGCATGCAGTTAACTCCTTGTAATGATAAAGGAGTATAAACATCGATATTGGGTGCAGTCTAACATACTGTAAAGCGTTAGAGCAAGCTGAAATGTACTATTTGGGAAGGTCCCACATTTCATCAAACTTCTTTCTATCTGATCTATCTAAAGCGCTACGAAATGGCTTCCATTCCTCTTTTTCCATTGCAAGTGCAATTCGAAATGAAGCGACGTAATCTGATATTTTGTTGTTATTGTTATTATGCACCAAGTCGCTCTCCCTTATGTTCCTCCTTCTCCTTCTCTGCTCCTCTAGTCTCATAATAACAGTCTCTGCATATAGGAAACGTCTCCTCCACCTCTTTGCCACTCTTGTTATCTATATTGTGTGCTGGAAAAGTATCTCCTTTAGTGAAGTCACCGCTAATCAAAGCGCCACAAAATCTACATTTTATCGACATTATTGTCATTTCCCTTTATGATCTTCCTGCCAGTAATTTAGCATTCTCTCGGTAACGTCTCCAAGTCAAACACCTATACTATTTACTTACATGCCAAATGCTCAGGAGATGGAGTATGAGTTGCGAGTCAGAGAAGAGCGAGAATAAAAGAGAAAAGAAGAGAGATTTTTTCTTGCTCAAAATAGCAGGTGGTTATACTCTTAAATTTTGCATTTATATGCGAAGTAGAAGATGATATAGAGCCCACTTACACAGACCTTAAGTCTACAATTAACGAAGGGGAATCCTCATGAGAAAATTAATAATTAGTTTACCACTGTTTGTAACGCTTGTTGCAGCAGCAACGGCGGAGGCTGAAGCTAAGGTTTGAACTATAAACAATTGTTTCAAGCAAAGTATAACTATGAAGCCCATCTTTATGATGTGAACGTAAAGCTACAGAAGATGCAGCAAGAAGGCAGACCCCTAAGCAAGCAGAGCGACGCCTTACAGCATAAAGCGGAATTAGAGGCTGCATTACAACAGATAATTAGACAACTAGAACCATATCAACAGCAGAAGCAACAACAAGAACAAACACAGCAAAAGATAGGCCCACCGCCAACTATGCCAGCAGATTGGAACCCAGTAACAGGTAGGACAGAAATCCCAGGACAGGGCAGAAGAGCAGCTGGAAAAGTGATGATAGCATTAGGTATCTTCTTTAGTGTATTCGGCTTTTTAGCAACAGAAGGACTTGCATTAGGAATATTCGGCTTTATCCTATCTATCATTGGCGTTATTCTATATGCAGGTGGAAATAGTGCACAAGGAAGAGGTACAACATTCTTTGGCGGCGGCTTTGTGTCTAGTGAATAAGAGGAGAGAGAAGAGGTGAGTGAGTAAAAAAAATGACAATGCCCCGAGGTTACAAGACAACAGGCGTAAAGTATTGCATTTGTGGCCATGTAGAGACATCACATACTAAAGAATTCAGAATCAATAGAGGAACCATGCCGAAGGAATGAAACAACACGAATCTAAGACTGATGTTACACACAATGCTTGCAGTGTGTGTGAGTGCACTGTATACGTTGAGAGAGAACTTGCCAGACGATTAGGTGGAAGTTGGGATAATTTTGCAGAACAACGACAACAACCTTACCTACAGCAGCAACCTCAACAACGACCACCACCACAACAGCAGAAAATTCGTAGGTCAGACGGCTCATGGTTTTATTATTCTTCAAGTACTTACGTAATGCCAGCCGAAGACACTGGCGTCCAAGACCAGCACCAACAACAGGGCGACGGCTACAAGACTGATGATCATGACAATGCCGCAAATACTGATGATGTAGTAGGTGACTATGAATTTTGATTATTAAACTAACAGTTGCTGATGCTGTCGTTATCGTTTCCTTTCTTGTAATAATAGTAGTAGCAGCGGTACCAGCAACAACGATGCATATATCACATGCACAATTCGGACAACCACAACAACCACAACAAGAACAAGAACAACAAGAGCAGAAATCGCATCTAGAGCTACAGCTTGAAGCGCTACAAATACTGAAGAACAGTCCAAATCTGACGCCTGCGCAGGAAAACCAAATCGAATTTTTGGAGAAGGAAATCGAAGCACAGCAACAGCTTCGAAGAGAGCACCCACAGATATTTGGAAGTTCGCCCTCAGCAGCACCAACAAACACAAACACAACAACGATAACTATGGATGCAGAGGAAGTAAAAGCTGTAAAAATGGCGGTACATGAATCGATGGTACAGGCAAAAGAGTATACAGAACAAGCAAACATAGCGATGCAGAACAATGACACTCAAGCAGTGTTTGGAAACTTGACTTTGATCGAAAACGAATTAGATAACATAAGATGGAACATGACTGATATCAAGCTGCCCACTAGCACCGATAGAATAGGATAGATTCTAAAAACACAAACGAACCCATAATTTATTGTGGTCTTATGGTGTGGGAACAATCTAATTTGACGTAGGTGAAGGTCTGCGAGGATTAGAAACCCTCCTATACATCGTAGAAGAAGCACTTCCTGAAGCAATGGATGCCACACTACAGAGAGCAGCCAGCGAAGCCATAACGATAGCTGCTGAGGCGGCACCTGTTGATACAGGAGCGTTAATGGACTCAATCCACATGAATTTATCGTAGTAATGTCAAAGTAACAAAAAAGGAAGCTGCTGCTAGGGCGAGGATGCAATCAGAGGGGAGAAAAAGAGAGAGGAGAAGGAAGAGAAGAAGGAGAATGATATGAACGAGAAAAAATTTGAAAAGCACACGAGAAACATGTTACGTAAGGGATACTCACTAGGAGACCTAATCGATTATGTCCGCAAGGACATATTGAGGAGCAACATATCTATCTGGGGTAACCCGAGAAAGATAGTATAATCCTGCCCCTACGAAGGACCAATAGTAAGTTTTAAGCAGGATAAACAAATAATTTATTAGTAATGATGTTCATCATTGACTAGGCAAAGCGCCTAATTTTTACTATTTATACCTGAATGATTTATAATTATGCATAAAAATCAGCCGTAATTCATAAGTCTTTTATCGTCACATAGCTCATGCTCTATATGCAGCAAATTAAATTAATCTCAAAGCTTGGACTGGCGGTAATAGCACTTTCTGTAGCAGTGGCTGTGTACACCTTCTCCTACTACTACTTTATACAACCAGCAGATGCACAAGCCCAGGTGTTACCAAACGTACCAGACAACTCTGTTACTTCTGCCAAGATAGTTGATGGCGAGGTAAAGTCTGTTGATATAGGAGATCGGCAGGTAAAGAGCGGGGATATAGCTCATGGTGCGATAGAGGTGCTGACATTGTTTCAACCAGCACAAACATTCCCACCAAATCCAATCCCTGTGGGGGGCGATGGTGTTTCTCAGGCTTTTTGTTCTGGCGAAACAGATGTTACTGGTGGAGGGTATGAAGTGCTTTCTGGCACGCTGGAAATCCGTGAAAACCGTCCAATCCGGACTATGCAGGGAGATGCTTGGCAAGTTACTGCCCATAATAGCGGCCTTACGGAGGGGGAAGTGCGAGCATGGGTAGTATGTGCAGCAGAGTTCCCGTAATCCATCCATCTATCCATCCATCCACACTCATTATTTTATTATTTTTTTCTTCTTGTTTTTGCCATCTCTATCTGTTTAGATGCATCAGCCCTACTAAAATGAAGAGAAGAATAGCAGTAGTCAAAGTGGTAGAATTTTTGCAAAGATTAGTCATACAACTGTTGTACTTTAGTACTTCATGTAAAGTTAAACAGCATGAATAAATCTCGTTCTTTTACTAAAAGAAATTACATATCTATCTGGCCTATCCCGAGAAAGATAGAGGTATATCATGCTCCAATAAAGCGTCCATAGCTCAAGTTTTAAGCAGAATACACAAATAATTTATGCAGGTAACTACCGTCGCTCACCTTTTACAATTGTTCTATAAAAGAGATCAACTATGACTGGCAGCTCAAGGTAGTCAATCAGTATTGCTATCCATGCAGCGTAATACGGGATTTCTACCAATCCAGATGCTGACCCAAAAAATGTATCGTAAACGACATCGTCAGTAATCCAGAATATGTGAAACACTTGAATGGCCAACATTGACAGCAATAGTGCATTTTTTGCAGAGCCTTTTTCGTGCTTGTATATACTAAGCATGTAGTATGTGAGGCCAGCGACAAGTGCCGGGATCTCGACATAATCTATGATTATGAAGAATATGAAAAGTGGGCTCCCATGTTGTATACCAAGGACGCTCTCTCCTGTTATCCGCTGTATGACCACGTCAGCAGTAAGCCAATATAGGTGGATCAGCTGTAGTGAAATCAACACAAATGCTATCTTTAGATTCAGATTCTCGTATCTTTGCCAGAACCCTATCAGCTTTTGTACAGCGGAGGACATGAACAACTAGGCTTGCTACTAGATAATTAATAGGACTGTAAAAATATTAGTATCTTTCTTCGATGTATCTGGATGTGTATGGCAAAACTTCATTATATATACCGATGACTCGATGAAGCATATATTTCGAAGAAGTCACATTCATGTGCTTATGGTTTGAAACCATTTCTACTAAACGTTGTTGTCATCATTCATGGCAAAAATTCAGTTACTGAGAGAGTATCAAAGTCTGTCCAGATGTTGTTGCCTGTGAAAATAAATACCTGGAAGTGAAGATGAGGCAGATATGTAAACCCTGTCATACCAACACGTGCAATAACCTGTCCTCTCTTGATATATTGCCCGGTTCTTACGACTGCGCTTCCGTGCGCAAGGTGGTCATATCTAGAATATTCACCATTTGGATGTTGTATAACTATAAAGTTGCTATCATGCCAGTACTCTATGCTTGCGCCGCCTATATGTGAGTCATCTTTGACGAACGTAATAATGCCATCTGCTGCTGCAAGCACAGGGGTATTCTCTGCAACTATGAAATCAATTGCATTTCTTAATTTCCAGACATGCACTGGCGAAGATATTCTATCGATTCTCTGCAACTTATCCTTTGGGACAGGCAGCAAATAACTGTTGATGGAATTCATGCGATTGTCTTTTCTGTGACTCTTAACTCTGCGCTTACCTTATTATGTTTAATCGTTATTTCGACTTGAATTTCAGACATCCCTTAGAAAAAAGCAATATATCCTGTATATCAGCTTGGCTTAGTAATCTGGATGCAATCATTAGATATGAATAAAATTGACTCGACCACCACTACAATTCTGCTACTTTGACATTTCGGTGTCTTGACACAAATAAAGAGGGGTATGCGAGAGACAGTTCACATATTGAACATTTTTGAAACTACAAAATAATATCTTACACCTTTTATAGAGTGTCGTTACAGAATTAGATTCGCCGTAAATGTGCATAACCTGCTATATCCAAAGTTGCCTAAGCCAGCATATGAGTCAAAATACAAATGAGCAGGGTAAGATGCAGCAAAGCGGTTCGCAGTGGGCAGAGGTAATCGGACAGCTTCTTGATAGGATGACAGGCAAGGGTGCTTCTGTAACTTATGAATTCGACAATCTTGTCATAGACATACCTCGAGCGCAAGGGCCCGGCGGACGAGATATAGGAGGCGCAAAATGGACTATTAACGGCAAGATTTTGATGACTTGGGAAGCTCATAAGACTTCTGAGGAGGCACGTCCGAGGGCGTCAGTCTCAACTGTAACGTAAAAGGATTAGTTAGCTGCCATGCTAGGCGATAGTCACCTGCATATAGACAAAAACGATCAGCTAGTCGACTGGGCAAGCAAAGCACTCCGGTCTGCAAAAGAAGGCACGCTTGCGATTAGCTTCGAAAATGAACCTGCAGTGAAAATAGCAATCAGCAATGGCACACTGACAGTGGATCTGCTAGAGCCTGCTATCTTTAGAATACCGGAAGACGAGACTGGATTGTTTGATAAGCTAAAAACCGCATCAGAGTTTGCCCGCAAGTTATCAGACAATGGGGTAACGCTTTCCTTTCTTAGAAAAGGCAAGGAGGCTGTGCGGCTTGGCAAGGATGCCAGACCGACACTTTCAAAGATGGTTACAAGAAGCGACGACATTCAGCTTAACAGTGCAAGGGAATTTGCCAAATTAAAGGGAGATCTAAAAGCTGACTAGGGATTTTGCAGGCAGCAAAACTTGCTTCAAGAGCGGTAACATAAAAACTATTTCAAAAAGTGAGGTTATACATCTTCACCCTTCGGAGTATTGGGTGAGACATCTTTGGAGCTAGCGCTCGAGATTCTTTCGCGGCCACTGTATGGATCTTGTCTTTCACTTTCTCCCACTCTTTCACGGTTGGCCCTGTTTAGTCCACTATCTCTAGCATAAGGTCTTTCAGTTTCATCTCTCTTTTTTACAAGACCCACTGCAACTTCCACATCATAAGCGCTGCTATATTCTCTGCCCTCATCAAGGTTATTTTCAATTGCTTCAACTACATCATTGATTCTGTTGGCCATACTTGGCGATCTTGCGTTAAGATGATTCCTTATTTCCTCTTTTGTAGCTGGAAACTCAAGACCTTCAAGCAAGTTTGCTAGCTTGGACGCCTTATTGCGATCCATAGCTTCATTCGTTGGAGGCTCGCCAGTAATGTCTCCCACGCGTTCTGCTTTGGAGTTGATGCCTGATTGCTCCACATCAGTATAATTGCGATCAGCTGTGGACATACAGTTCACGCTCCAGTGCCTGGCCTTTTGCTGCTGCCCTCCCTCTCTGACTCGGCTCCCTTGCTCAGCTCTGTGTCCATTCCTTTCGTGTCTTGCTTGTATGCTTTTTGCTGCTGCTGTCCCTTGCTTTGCAACTTTTCTCTCCTTTTAATTGTGTTAGGAGGATTGCTCATCACCTTGGTATATGCATAATCTATGATAAAGCCTGTAGAATAATCTTCAGATCAATTGCTGTTCTCTGTGGACGCTACTTCAACTTCTAGTTCTGTTTCTGCCATACGTTAGAACTACTCTCCTTTGTTGAGAATTTTTGTCTGTCCTGCTAACATGAAATCCCTGTAGGCTCAGCAGGATCCCTGCACCGCAAAAGCGAAACAGTTCCTCCTGCATACCCTACGAGGGTTCGCCGTACACTACTTGGGGCATTTCATGGGTCTTACCCCACTTAGTGCCCTTTTCGCACACGGCAAGATCAATACGCTTTTCATCATATATTACAGCTCAGCAAAATAATTCTAGCGAGTCATTCAAGTCCTCTTGGGCTTTTGATTTCGCGGCCGGCTATGCCTGTCAATCTTTGATTCCCTGATACCCTTTTTAAGGGGATGTTCTCTTCTTCTGCGCTGCCCCTTTGGCCTATTATATTTTTCAAGCTTGGCTTCACGCTCGCGCATTGTCTGCTTGCGTATTTTTTCGCCCTGTGGTACCCTCTTTTGACTTGGGGTTACCACTGCCTGTTCTGTCTGCTCTGGTGCAAGTCCCAAAGAAATGGCATCAAGCCTAATCAGACCTCCATGAGATGCCAACCACTCTATCTTGCCGCTAACAGACTTTGCCATATCCTCATTTTCTGCCACAAGGTATACCTTATCAAGCCCGCTTCTTATTC
>JALZEV010000115.1 GCA_030861865.1 Thermoproteota archaeon
TTGAAACGCCTGGCCATCCGGCATCTGACAAAAAGGCCTTCATGATAAGAGAAAAGGATTGTATATTCTGTATGGCATGTGAAAATGTCTGTCCGCCTCAGGCAGTCAAGATATTCCAGAAAGGCTAGGCAGGCTACCGCGAATTAATATTGCACACAATACATAATATTTCATTACTAGCGTTGGAAGACAAATTTCTTGTTGTTGCCACAGGCGGTACATTTGATGAGTTACATGTCGGTCATATCGCTTTGCTTGCCACGGCATTTCAGGTAGGCAAAAAGGTAATAATTGGTGTTTCAAGTGACAACTTTGCAGCAAATAGGGGAAAGAAGATAAAACACAATTTTGAGGAAAGGATTGCAAACCTGAAGAATATGATCAAAAAAGAGTTTGGCGATGTCAACTACGAAATTGCAAAGCTAGATGGCGACTTTGGTCCGGCAGTAACTACAGACGATGTCGAAGCGCTAGTGACAAGCACAGAGACTCAGAGCAAGGGCAAGCTCCTCAACGAGATGCGTGCTAAAATTGGTGTGAGGCCGGCAAAGATAATTACCGTAGAACTAGTCAAAGCAGAGGATGGCTCAATAATTTCTTCGACACGCATAAGAACTGGCGAAATAGACATACAGGGAAGACTACTATCCAAAAGAAGATCCTCAAAAGACCCTTCTCCACGAATTACGGCCGGCGAACGGTAAAGAATAAGATAAAGAGACAAGAGGTTGTTGATGTCTCTTTATTATTTTTCCTTTCTGGAGGTCATAAAATATGGCAACACTTTCTTGAAAAAATTTGGATGAATTTGACTTCTTCTAGACTTGTGCTATGAACATAAACTCTGGTAAAACCTGCATTAAAGTACTCTCTATTGATAGTGTGCACTCCTCAATTGAAGTGATTTCTAAAGAAGGAGCACATATACTGTGTAATGTCAATTCTAAATAGCAAAATTTTTGCAAATCTTCTTTTTACTCTTTTGGCTGTATGTGGTGGTAGTTTAATTAAACCTGTGTGATTCTATTTATTGCAGCATCAAGATATTCTTTATCGATCTCAAATCCCACAAATGAGATCCCCCGGCGCATTGCCGCAACTGCAGTAGAGCCGATGCCAATGAATGGGTCGATCACTAATTTTGCGCTGCCATGCAACCTGATGCACATATCTGGAAGCTTGACAGGAAATGTTGCCGGATGCGGCCGCTGTTTGCTTCTACTTTGTATAGTTTGATAAGGTATGAACCAAATGTTGCCTCTGTCCCGTCTATCTTCCTTATTGGCTGCCTTCCAGCGCTTAATGTTCGTCTTGTCTTGGTATGATACTCCTACAGCCAGCTTGTCAAGGTGCACATCGCCATACTTTGTAAAGTGAAAGATATACTCATGACAGTCATTGAGAAACCTCTTACTCACTATCGGCTTGAAGTGACCGACTGCGATGTCGCCAGAAATGTTTGGATAATTACCGACTTGAGCCTTGTTTATTGCTATCGATTTAACCCAGTGGATGACGTTTTGCAGAACGAAGTACTTTCTCAGAGCATATGCTACATCCCATGCTATCCACGGGTCCTTTGGTTTATTTCCTATGTTTAGGAAAAAAGAGCCGTCATCTGCAAGAGCCTGCTTGATTGCAATGCCTACCTCTTCTATCCATGCCAGGTATTTCTCACGGGGGAGCTCATCCTTGTACGAGCTATAACCTGTACCTATGTTATAAGGAGGTGACGTAATAACCACGTCAGCCGATTTTTCTTTGACGTTTTCCTTCAATCCTGTTATGCAGTCCTTGAGGTAAAAGGTGATAGTACAATTGCTTTTTTGCAGGAGTCTATAGGGCACGTCTTGGTTCTGCAATCAGGAAAGAAGACACAGCAGTCCAGCATTTATCTTTTCATCTTATATTGAGGTATCAAAGTAATGATGTAACGGTATATTTTACTTTACAGTAAGATCTTGGTTGCTTAATAGAGATAGTATTTGGTATTTGACATTAGTTGAAGTATGTATATGAGAGAGATATAATGACGAGTACAGAAAGCGGTGCTCTGCTAGTATGGCCTGGGATAGAATAGTGGAGTGCTGTCACCTGCCTCTTTTGAAATAATGATGACGACTACTACTACGACTACTGTTATCACAAAAAATATCTGTTAGTCGTATTATTGTGCCAGTTGTTGTATGCTGTTATAGTATTTTTTATTTCTAGCGAGTCTGTCGATTAATAAGGCTCCAAGAATCCCCATCGCAGCTGTCGGAATAGCTACAAGAGGAAATACATTTTGTATCATCTCAAAGTATATCTGCGCAATCATGCTAGGCCAGATAACCTTGCTCGCAAATACTTCATTGTAGGTGTACGTTATCAGTGGATAGTACAGCATAAAGAAGGTAAGGCTGACAATTGTGCCTGCAGCGTACAGTGAAAACCTTGATCTGGAAAATGCAAGCAGCGCATCTGCAGCCACGATCGGGATTATGCTTGACATATAGAATGGGATGGTGTGGACAAGTGCGCTATTTGGGATAATTGAAGTCAATACGCCTATTATAATAAAAGCAGCACCAACCATAGAGAGCACACCAAACCGTTTGCCGGTGAAGGCAGATGAGCCTATTAGACAGGCAGATATCAAGAATGGGAAGGCAAGCGTAGCAACAACTACCCCAAGAGTCGGGTGAGGATTAAAGTTAAAGTATTCAGTCTCTGAGAACGGCAGAGAAAACATATCAATCATGCCTGATGCCCCAAGCCATATTGGCAATATTGCAATAACAATCAGGACAGGAGGCAATCTTTTAGTACTTTGAGCTAAGCCTGCAAGCGCGCCAGCACTACCCACCACCATACCACTTACAAGCACAAAATGAGGTGGACTGAACAGGCCATCAAGCCCAAATGCTGAGTGCCATCCAAAGTCCACTGGTGCAGCGCTCATCAGCATCACCACACCGGCTATAACCAGCTTCACCGGCCAAATCATCCTGCTAGCAGCACCAGATTTTGAAGCGGAGAATACCAGAACTGTACCTGCAACCGCAGAAGCCGCACCAGAGTAGAGCACAGCATGAGGAGGTGCAAAGAAAGTTTCAGGTTTGTTGAGCAAGTGGTTTGTGATATCCCAGCTGCCGCCTGCGGCAGCTAGCAGCATGCCAAGGCTCACAAGCACATAGCCTGCAAAGAGCTTGCGGCCAAGGCCATATACTTCAAGGTATTCTTGGTAGCGGAAATAGTTCAATATCCATTTTTAGCATATTCAATAATTAAGGCTTTGTCACTTGTACTGAATATGTTTCAACAAACTCTTTCTGTTGATCAAGGGTGCCATCCTGTGGATAATGCGCTTGATCCCAAGTATGGGGCAACGCTACAGATTTAACAAAAACGACAAACCTTCCCTCC
>JALZEV010000064.1 GCA_030861865.1 Thermoproteota archaeon
GCATATGGAGGTGACATTCCATCATTCAAACTCTATAGATTTGCAAACAAGATTCCTCTCCTGTACGATGAAGGATCAGATGTAGCAAGAGAAGTAGTCTCTGAAGTTGAGATAAATAAAATGGGGATCACCAAGAAAGAGGCAAAGGCGCAATTTGCAAATCGCGAAATCAAGTCGGACAGAGCCGTAGAACTTTTGCCAATCCACATCTTTTTCCATATTTGCTCTACCAAGATCCCGTACAAGACTGCTGGCAAAGAAAGCATAGCCTCAGAAGGCGAGCTGAAAAAACATATGAGGTATTGCTTGTCTGAACTCTATCGCAAGGTAAGCGCCCAGATAAGAAAGGAGCTACGCATGAAAGAGGCCCAGGGTAGGCTTAATCTTTACAAGTATTACATTCCTTTGGTTGTAAGTGCGATTTACGAGTCGATCAGACTTGACGCTACCAAGCTAGAGCAGGCGTTTACCGAGCTTGCAGAAAGACACGTCAAGGGCGAGATCTCTGGCGGAGTTGTGGAGAAGAAAGAGGATAGGATAACTGGTGAGCGTCTTGAAGAAGAAGAAGCAGAAGAAGTATTCGAGGTCAATGGCGAAGTGGCCAAGCTAGATAGGGAGCAGATCGCAATCACTGCTGCAGGTAGAAAGGACAAGCTGACAAAGCCGAGGATCAAAGAGGAAAAGAAGATACCGGAAACTCTGCGGAAAGACAAGAAACAAGATAAAGCGCAGATGACACTTGACAAGGTAACTGAGGATGCTAAGCCAAAGGGAAGGAAGAGCAAGTAAATGCCAGCCGACAAGCGTCACCTAGAAGTCATCAAAAAAATTAGACTGATAATGAAGGATGTCAGCACTGACCTTATAGTACAAAAGACCATGCCTGTACTAAATGTTCCCAAGGTAGGCTATGACAACACAGTTTGGTCTGGCAAAGAAAGGATGTTAACAATTGGCGACAAGACAGTCAGCATAAGCCCCGACAGCACTAAGAAAATACCGACATTTGCCCAATATCTGGTGATGGCTAATGCTGTGCGCAAGCTGCTAAACGAGGAAATGGAAAGCACCATACGTGGAATGTACTATGCCACACTTAGTACAGTGGGCGACGAGAAGAACAAGCAAAAGTTCTGGAACAGCCAAGACGACTCAGATGATGCAATCAAGGCAATCGAGCTCTTGACAGGTGTTCCAAGAGAAGAGTTCTCTGTAACCTCAAAGCCAAAGGGCATGATATCGGGCCCGATCACGCTCAGAGTTGGAGGCGATATCATTAATTGCAACCTTGGCAGCAGAGCCACATCGCAGCTGATACCGACTAATATACGCGACGTTGAAATAGTAGATGTTAAGGCCGACTTTGTAATGGTAGTGGAAAAAGATACCGTGCTAAACAATATCCGCAAGTCTGGCTTTATACAGAAGCACAATGCAATTCTGATGACTGGCTCAGGCGAGCCAGATCGGGCAACCAGAATGATGGTTAAGGCACTCAACGAAGAGTGGAAAAAGCCGGTAGTGGTTTTTGCAGATGCTGACCCATGGGGCCTTGGAATAGCGCTCCGATATAAGGTCGGCAGTGAATCGCTCAGCTATGATAGTTATAGACTCGTTACGCCTGACGCAAAGATACTTGGCATGTTGTTCTCGGACATTTATAAATACAATATACCCGAGGTTGCAAGGCTTGCCGCGTCAGAGGAAGATCTCAATAGGGCAAACGATATGAAGAAAAAGCCTTGGTTCCAAGATAAAAAGTGGCAGAAAGAGCTTGACATATTCCTGAAGAACAAGGAAAAATGCGAGCTTGATGCATTCTTCAAACACGGCTTCAAGTACCTCTCAGAGACCTATCTGCCACAAAAGTTGCGCGAAGCAGGCGTAATTTAAAAATATAGAATATAACTTCTGGTAGCATATGACCAACATCATGAATTAGATGTAATAATTTATGAAACACTTGATGAAGCCTTCTTTCTTTGCGCCTCCTACTGCTCCTATAGCAAAATACATACATGCAGTGCTGTAGCTTCGCGAGGTGATATTATGATTCTTAACACTACATTATTTATCAACTATCTATGGTGACTGCTGATGCCATACTGAATACGTACGGGACTATCCTATCTTCTTCCGTCCCCCCCACCCCACAAGAAGCTCATTGAAGCTTTGCTACAAAAATAGGCAAGAGCAACATCACACATCTCTTCCATCCTGTAACTCTGAAAGAAATAATGCTAAAAAGATTTATCTTATTATTACATGGAAAGGTACAGCAGGCACTTACTTCATGATACTTACATCAATAGCCAGAAGTTCTTTTGCTGCATTTTGTTCACTCAGCTAAACGTTCTACTGGCTCTCCAGTTGGCAAGGGAGCATTCCTATCTACCTTGTACTTGAACACTTCTTGATAGTCCATTCCAAGAATAACATTTCTGCCAACAGCAATAATCTTTGATTTTGGAACATCAAACCGCCAGTTGTAGTGTCCCCATACTACTATCTTGTCTCCAGCTTCAGTCATCACATGTCCTATATGCTCTTCGTCTTGTGTTCTGACGCCTTTGTTAAAGAGCGACTTTGGATATTTTCCTTCATATGTTGCCAAGTCTGCAGGCTCTGGTAAATCTACGGTATGTACATGCTCTTTATCGACAGGTAGCGGCTCCTCTCTGCTTACTTTGTAGTTCTTTACAATTTCATGGAATGGTAGGTCGATTAGAACATTGGCTGCTGCAAATCTAATCTTGTCTTTTGGAATATCATATCTATCATCGCCTTCACCAAAGACTACAATCTTGTCTGATGTTTCCCTCACAACATGTCCAACATGAGGAGAATCCAAAGATTTGACACCTTTATTGAAATATTTGCCCGATACCATGATATCCTACAGTTTGAATTCATTTTATTAAAAAGGATAATATACAATGTTACCATAGATTTTTCTATTGAATGGTCTTAACCAATATCTCTACGTCACAACTGATAAAATTTATTGTTGTTTGCTTTTCCAATCCACAGAAATAATGAAAATGGTTCAACTGCACAAAAAGGTATTAACGGTTGCTAGAGTGAGCTATTAACAAACTATTTATTCTAAGTGCTTATTCATATATTCTCCAGTTAAGGTCAAGTGCAGCTATATACCATGTATGCATTTATTCCATATTCGTGCAGTGTTTGTAGAAAGAAAAAGTACAATTCAGTGTATCTGTTTTTTTACATAAAATTCTTTAACAACTGTCAAAACTAAGTCTGTGGATTGTCTCTGTCACTTGTTTTTACCAAGAATACGACCATTAGAATTGATATCTGCCCAAATAAGAGGACAAAGAGGTTGCGGCTAGTATCCGGCATAAATGGCGTACAGGCAATGGTACCACTGAACTACAACGCCAGAGAGCTTGAGAGCTTTATTGCTTCAAAGCGCGACTGGATACTTAAGACCTCCCAATATTATGGCAAATTAAAAGAGCGCTGCGGAGGGCTTGAGCCATATCTCATCTATTTTCTTGGCAGCAGGTATCGATTTCATGTAGTAAAGGATCGGCAGCCGTCAACGATGATCAGTGATGCCCTTAAACTGATAACGTTTAATGTTACTGATATGCGCAGATATAAGCAGCAAATGCATGAATGGTACAGGCAGCAGACCGCCAGAATAATTGCAGCCCGACTTCCCTTGCTTGCAAGTAGGTTCAATGTCAAGTACAACAAAGTATCGATAAAGAATCAAAAGTCGAGGTGGGCCAGCTGCTCAAAAAAGGGAAACCTGCATTTCAACCTTCTGCTATCAGCAGCCCCGCCCAATGTCATTGACTATGTTATGATCCACGAGCTTATGCATCTAATAGAGTTTGATCACTCACACCAATTCTGGCAGCTAGTAAAGGAAGCTGACCCTGATTACAAGAAGCACAGAGAGTGGCTTGCCAATTACCCATTAGTAATAAGAGTAGCTTAACAGATAGCGCGCAGGTTAGGCACACTCTGTCTTTTTTTCCGTACTGTTCTGCTTTAGGTCACAACGTCTGTTTCCGCCGTGACCGTATCGGTTTATTCTTTGCGCTGCGTTTGCGGCTCGCCCCTTTTATAACGCGGAGCTTCTATTGCCATGGCTCGAAGCTCCTCAATTGGCGGCTCAGTCTCTCTCTCAAACTTGGATCTGACAAGGCCGCTTGGCGCGTCTATCCATAGCTGGCTCCCATCATAATCGCGGATATACGTCTTGGGAATATAATAAATGTGAACATTTGATACACCCTCTCTTACAACAATGAACTCATTGCCAATCCTTTCCACGTATCCTATCTCTACCTTATCAGTCGTCCTAGCGTGCTTGTGGATCAACTGATCCCATGGTATGTCGTATGTTGTGCCAGAGTAGTCAACTGAAATCTCAGTTGAAGGTTCTTTTGCCATCAAAGGCACGCCATGAACAAATTGTGGATGTGCAGATTCTACTTGATGCATCCGCTCCTGGTATTCTGGAGTTTGTGACTCTGAAGGCGATGGTGGACTATCGCGCTCAAACCGATCTTTGATCTCATCCTTTGTGAGGGAGGTGTACAAGGTGTCGCCGTCAAAGCCTTGAATGTAGTACTTGGGGATGTAGTAGTGCTTC
Source organism: Thermoproteota archaeon (assembly GCA_030861865.1). GTDB lineage: Archaea > Thermoproteota > Nitrososphaeria > Nitrososphaerales > Nitrososphaeraceae > Nitrososphaera. The sequence continues at coordinate 4,634 of JALZEV010000064.1, forward strand.
TTGCTCCTCATTCCCTCCTTGACCTCGATATACTCGGTTGCAACACTTTCTGCATTGCCGAGATCTTTCTTGTCACTTGATTTCACCTTCTTTCTAATAATCTTATCCCATGACAGCTGAACCATGTCTGAAGCAGGCTTGTATGTTGGAATGTTTGTGGCAAAGTCCGGGTGCTGCCGCGTAATGGTTGTCCTGCGCTCTCTATATTCTTGTGTATCCCATTCAGACGGCTCAGGCGCGTTTTCTCTCTCAAATTTTGCTTTTACTTCGTCCTTTGTAAGTGAAACCCAAAGCTTATCGCCATCGTATCCGCTCAAATGATATTTTGGGATAAAGTAATAAGTCTTTGATACCATCCCCTCTTTTGTTTGAATGTAATCGAGGGTTATGCTTTCAACTTTGCCAAGGTCCTTGTCGTCACTTGATTTCACCTTCTTGCCAATGGCCTTATCCCATGAAATGATATCGCTCATATACAAGGACTTGTGAACATGCAATTTTTATCTATTTCAGATTAATCTTATATAAGCCGTTGCCTACGCCTCTGAGCTACAGCAATAGTAGCTATAATCCCGATAGCAAGCAGTATTGTTACAAATGGAAATTCAGGTACTATTGTAGCAGTAAATGTCACCGAGTCAGCCATGTCAGTTGCGGTGGCTGTTTCGTTCCCACTCCCGCCCGGCCTGATGTCGCTTATATCTATAGTGACTGGTCCTGTGTAGTTACTATCAAGCTCGATCCTCTGCGTTGCCCTCCCTCCTTGGCCTGGCTGATCAAGCTGCTCCCATAATTTTCTGCCATCGGGAGTATAGATTGCCATATCGTAACTTTCTACATGCATAGGCTCACCTCCAAGGACTTCAGGAACAGTCAGGCCAGCTTCAGTACCTACTCCAGTTTCGTTGCCCTCGCTTTCAGGGATTGTATTCTCTGTAGGCATTGGAGCGCTGGCGTTATTGAATACTATCTCTACCTGCAAGGCATCCTCTACGTCAGTAATGGTCTGAGGCCATTTTAGCTCCACTCTGTAAATACCTTTCTCAGATATTTGCTCAAGCACCGGGACATCAGTGCTTGTGGCGTTTAGCTGTGTAGCGTTGTCTTGCTGAGCAAACGATGATGGCAGTAAACTAGCAGCTATAATAAAGGCGAGTGCCACAACGCTAAGCAGGTAATAGTGCTTTGCCACGTCTATTATCAACCAAAATAGAATATAAAGGGGGTTAAGGATTTTTCGAGAATGTAGAAGTAGCAGCAAAGATTTTTGCATCTATTGCCAGACACTCTCTCACTTCTGCGCTTCTATATGACATGCTGCAAGGTTCAATAGACGAGGGGCAATAGCAGTATCAACCAACTTGCCCAGTTTCTACTGCTATGCATATAGTAATTTCATGTACGTTTGTTTATTTAGATGAGCGAATCTTCTTTGAATATTATTGACCACTAGCATCTATCTATGCCTCGGTATAAGGTTTATAGAAGTGTGTTAGTCGCATTTCTCTTACAACATGGATGTGGATGAGCGAGTGGCATTCATAATGCGCGAGCCGACAGAGGAGGTCGTCACAGCAGAGGAGCTCCGTGCGTTGATTGAAACAAAGACTCATCCAAAACACTATATCGGCTTGGAAATATCAGGCATACTACACATTGGTAGCCTTGTCATGACTGGATTCAAGATAAACGATTTTATGAAGGCCGGCGTTAGCACTACCGTTTTTCTAGCTGACTGGCACACGTACATCAATGACAAAATGGGAGGTGACTGGGACAGGATAAAGAAAGTCTCGCAATATTACACAGAGGCTTTCAAATTCTTCTGCCCTGGCGTTAATATCGTGCTTGGAAGCGACCTCTACAAGAGGACTAAAGATTACTGGGAGAACTTTGTGCACTTCTCAAAGCACATGACACTTGCAAGGACGATGAGATCTCTTACCATAATGGGCAGGAGCGAGGCTGAAAAGAACCTTGACTTGTCACAGTTGCTGTATCCGCCAATGCAGTCAGTTGACATAAAGGCGCTTGATCTTGACATTGTACACGCTGGCATGGATCAGCGAAAGATCCATATGCTTGTCAGGGAGATCTTTCCCAAGCTTGGCTGGAAGGTTCCAGTACTTGTGCATCATCATTTACTGCCCGGCCTGTCAGAGCCTTTGCGAATCAGCCTTGATGAAGACACTGGTGAAGGTACGAGGATATCGAGCAAGATGAGCAAGAGTAAGCCAGCAAGCGGGATCCTTATCCACGATGACGAAAAGACGATCCGCAACAAAATAGGCAAAGCATTTTGCCCCGTAGAAGTTGTAGCAGGTAACCCAATTCTGGAGCTAGTGCGCTATGTAGTATTCCATGAGTTTGACGAGTTTGTAATTGAGCGGCCTACTAAATATGGAGGCAGTATATCATATACAAGCTACAAGGATATAGAGCATGATTTTGTTACAAAAAAGATCCATCCAATGGATTTGAAGAACTCAACTGCGACTTATATTAACAAGATAATAGAACCTATCAGGAAGCACTTTGAGGGAAGAGAACCTAAACTGAATTAATTCAAGAAAAAGTAAGGCGTTAATCTATTGGCATTACCTTGATTATCTACAGGGATAGCTGTAGAATCAGCTTTGTCAAGTCATTCATCAAAGTGTTGTTCTTCCTGTGGCATAGACGACGACCATTTTACGAGTTATCAAAATTCTACCATCTTTATACTTAATTATACTTAACATGGTTCTAGAATCTAAAAATCAAGACTAAGGCCCGCATACAATACCGGCGATAGTATTGCGCTACATTGATGAAAAACTGTCCATATTCAACACATACCAAAATTGCAATAAATGCATATATAACTGATCGACAAGCTAGTATTGCTTATCCCTATCATCCCGGTTAAATAATATACGAATATATTTATTGAGCGTATAACGACTTTAGTCTCCAATGGTTGGAGAAGCAATTGCAAACTTTGACTCGTACGTCATGGTTGCTGTAGGGCTGTTCATTGCCGGCCTATTCGCAGTGATGGTTTATGAAAGATCAAGCTCAAAAGCAAAACGGGAACAACAACAGCAGCGCACCGGAACAGCTGCAGACACTGAGAAGTGACAACAACAATAACCGCTACCATGCTGCGGAAGATATTATTATAAACAAATTCAAAAAAGAAGGGTTTTCTTCTCTAACTACAATACAGCGTAAGGTATTGCCAATCATTTCAAGGAAGATAAACTGCCTGCTGGTTGCTCCTACAGGCTCTGGCAAGACTGAAGCAGCTGTCTTGCCCGTATTTACTATGCTTGCCCATCAAGAGCATAGCAGAGGCACAATTAGGGCAATATACATTACACCCCTGCGTGCGCTCAATAATGATGTTCTTCGCCGTATAGTACAGTATGCGCAGTCAGAAGGCCTGAGGGTCGAAGTTCGGCACGGCGATACTACCACTTTGGCAAGGAAAAAGATAGTTGAAAATCCTCCTGATGTGCTGATAACAACACCTGAATCTCTTGGAATAGTTCTGACAAGTGATAAGATGCTGGCGGCTCTAAAGGGTCTACAGTGGGCAATAGTAGACGAGGTTCACGAGCTGGTGGCTAATGAGCGCGGCGCTCACCTCTCAATAAGTCTTGAGCGGCTGCAGGCCGTATCATCGCAGCCTATAACAAGAATAGGGCTTTCTGCCACCGTAGGAAATCTAAAACGGACGGCACAGTTTATTTGTGGCGCTGATAGGCGTAGTGCAGTACTTGTTGATCCTGCAAGTCGCAGCTATGACATTGACGTCAGATTTGTAAGGGGATCACTCAACAATGTTGCCCACTTTGTTACGGAATATGTTAAGACTAACAACATCCGGGGCACAATCCTATTTTTTACAAATACAAGGGATGAGGCAGAATATCTCAGCACCATCCTGAAGAACCAGAGTGATATCAAAGTGGATGTCCACCACGGCTCGCTTTCAAAGGATATGCGCGAAGAGACAGAACACACACTCCGTTCTGGCATGGCAGGTATTGTTGTCTGCACAAGCTCGCTTGAGCTGGGCCTTGACATTGGTTCAGTCGATCTTGTTATTCACTATGGATCTCCTCGACAAGTTTCAAAATTGATGCAAAGGATCGGCAGGAGTAGACACAACCAAAGGAGCTTTGCAAAGGGCCTGATTGTGACTAACAATCCTGACGATGAGATAGAGTCACTTGCAATAATTCACCGTATGAAAAAAGGCTCAATTGAGGAGCAAAAGATACATGAAGGAGCGCTTGATGTGATGGCTCACCATCTAGTTGGACTTGCAATGCAGAGTCGCGATCCCGTTAATGTCGGTGACGCATACGACATTATTACTCAGGCTTATCCCTTCAGAAACATCAGCCTCTTTGATGTTGAAAGCTGCCTTGACATACTGGCCGGCCACAATGTCATTAAGTACGAGCGCGAAGCCCGCACCTATGCACGCAAGATAAAAGCATACAAGTACTACTTCGAGAATGCCTCAATGATACCTTATGTTCTGAAGTTTGAAGTCATTGATTCAATAAGCAAGCGCAGGATAGGCACGCTTGACCAGCAGTTCGTCGGCGATTACGGCGAAAAAGGCAATGTATTTGTGCTCAAGGGGTCGCAGTGGCGCATACTGTCTGTCGATGAAGTGCATCTAGTTGTAAATGTTGAGCCTCTACGCGGGGCTGCAATTAACATTCCCTACTGGGTCGGCGAAATTATACCCGTTGATTTCAAGACTGCAGAAGAGGTGGGAGTCGTACGTAACCAGGCTGCAACTGGCCGGATCAAGCTGTCGACACCCATAATGGACAGCACAATAAAGATGCTTAAGGTGATACCGGATTCAAAGAACATTGTGGTTGAAAGCTATGCTTCCCGCAACATGCTTGTAATGCACTGTGCTTTCGGGTCAAAGGTGAACAATACTATTGCATCCCTCTTGTCTACAATATTGTCATCACAGATTGGATACATTGTGGAGTCAAGGTCGGATGCCTATAGGATCATGCTGACTTCAAGTGCAAGAATAACGCAAGGGAAGATTGAAGCGGCTTTAAGCGATGTCTACGATCTTGAGCCTGTCCTCATTGCTGCGCTGACTGGCACTCATAATATCAATTGGAAGGTATGGATGGTCGCCAAAAGGTTTGGCATGATAAGCAAGGAAGCGGTGTATGACAAAAAGGTAGCACGCATGATCTATGACAGATATTCAAAGACACCGGTGAGCGCCGAATCTATACGAGAACTAGTGCACGATAAATATGATATACAGCAGACTCAGCAGGTGCTTGATGATATAAAACAATGCAAGATTACGATCCACTGGCTTGAAGTGAATGAATTTTCAGATCTCGCAAAGCCGATAATAGAACATTCAACAAAGATGGCTGGAGCCATGCCTTTGAGCATTGAGAAGGGAGTTATAGAGCTTGTCAAAGAACGGCTCGAAAAGACAAAGCATCGGCTTGTCTGCATACGCTGTGGTAAGTGGGAGCGCGTAATGGAAACTAAGGACGTGCCCGAAGAAGTATCATGCCCAAACTGCCGGTCGCGCCTTGTCAGTGCTACGTTCTGGTCAGATGACGAAATGTCAAGAATAATTCGGAATCGCCTTACTGGTGGTAAGCTGACGCCAGAGCAAAACCACAAGTTTGAACGTGCATGGAAAGTAGCGTCACTTGTAAACAACTTTGGTAGAACGGCATTAATAGTGCTATCTGGCCACGGGGTTGGTGCTGACACCGCGGCAAGGATCCTGCGTAACTATGTCGACGACGAACAGGTGTATCGGAGTATCTATGAAGCAGAAAAGCAGTACGTCATTACGCGCGGCTTTTGGAGCGATTAGCCAAATGAGTGTTAGATGATGATGATGACGACGATTATGATGTTGTTGGTGGTAGTGGCAATAATTATTCATTTTCTTGAATATAACCACCTATACAAGCGACCACTAGTAAATTGGCTGGTTATTCTTTGTCCTTTCCCAAATATCTGCGACGACTTCCGGTAAGGTTTGCTCTATGGAGCCATTGAATTTAGTTTGCCATAATCTAGCAACGTATTCCCCAGCAGTAGTCTTGTTCTCAATCCGCTTTTCAAGTATGTTCAGAAAATCTGGTTTGATTCCAAGGTTGGAAATGCCTTTCCGTGCGTATGCAAGCTGGCTCCTGACTGTTTCGATGATGTTAAAATGTGTCTTAGCGTTAAAACCTGATCTTACAACAGCCTGCCGCTCCTCTCTGATGGCTGGCAAGGGGCGCAGCTCCAATTCTTCGTGGATAACCTTATGCAGGTAGCCAGTGAAAAACTCTATCATTGCCATCATCGTTTTTGGAGTCGGTTGAACAGACATAACTCTTGTCTCGACTCTATAAAAGCCTGTGTTGATCCGAATGCGGGCGTCGTCATGGCGCTCTTTTACCAGTTCAAAGTAGTCCTTTGCAACCACCGGCTTCCTTGAAATAATGTAGTCAATATAATCTTCTATACCGCCTAGATACCGTGATATGCTTGGGAATCCTGAGTTTTGCTGCTCCGACTGATCATAGAGATAAATTCTTGGCTCGTGGAGTGAAAATACTCTGCCTGCGAAAAGTCTGCTATTTGCTCCAAGCAATATCACAGAAGGGATTAAATTTAGAATGTGGTTGAACATTTGCGCTGTAAAGTTAGGGTTTTTTCCCTGCAAATGGAGATGGAAGCCTTGAATAGCAGCAGCGACATGGAGTGCTTTGAACTTTTGTCCATCAATTTCTACGTCAGGGATTCTATTCTGCCACCTTGCAAGCCGTATGTAGCGCGGTTTATTTGTAACGAGACCATCCTTCAAAATGTGAGGCGACGGGTTCGATCCTAAAAATACAGGAAATACATCGTTTTTGTAGACTTTACTGACAATTAGGTCAAGATGCTCTATGAATTCTTCAAACTCTAAATTTAGCTGTGCGAGGCTTTCAAAGGAAACCGGCTCCGTCCTATATTCAAGCTGACATATTCCATATTCAAAGTCAATATCATGATATCGTCGTAGCAGCTCGATAGCAGGTTTTGCATCAACTGGTGTCCCTTTGCCATCTATAAGACATATCTCGATCTCTACTCCTACCTTGAAGTTCTCATCAATTCTTGAAGCATGGCTTCGAACCCGAGCCTTGAGCTCCTCTGCCTGCTTTATGATGTTATTGGCTGTATCTGATGTGATAAGCACCATAACAGAAGTTACCTGATTGCTTAATTTGGCTTTCTAGCTCAGCCTAGTGATTGAAGAATAGGGCCGCAAAGTTAGTTCTACTTTGCCTTCGCGCCCTGACCCTGCAGTGACACCTGCTAGCCTTATCCTGTCGCCTACATTCAGTTTGTTGACGCCAGCGCTCTGGTTACGCCATCCAACTAGCCTGATCTCGCCTGTGTCATCACCAAGCAGGGTAGACGTCATAGGTATGGTCTCGCCTGACTTGGTGTTCACTTCTGCAGTCTCAGGCGCCTGAAGTACTATTGCTTCAATGATGTAAGGATCCTGTGAAATCTGTACATCCTGTATCTTTCTCTCAAATTTTGACAGGGTTGGAAAGGATGTGTCATCATCGCCCTCGTCTATCACTCTGACATATGAATCGTCCTTTGATAGCGTGACTGAATTGCCAAATATGCGCGAAGGCACGCACTCTATCATTGCGCCCTCATTCAGCTGTTTGGAGCTGACAAGCGAATTATCAATTGTAAGTATAAGCGGGCTACCCGCTCTGTCAACTGCAAGGCACATGAAGCTACCCCGGCCGGTTTCTTCGCCAATAGATATGACTCGAAGCGGCATTACCTCGACATCTTCTTGAGAACTTGAGAACTGCAGCATTGTGCCTTCGTCGCCATGGATCTCAAAGTCGCCGCTGCCATACTGTGGATTACCCACCTTTACTCTAACGCCAATCAGGTGCACTTTAGAACCGGTCCTGAATACCTTGGGAACTCTCGATTCATCAACATTCCATATGACTGCTCGAAGCGAGCGGGTCCCTGCCTCATTTGACAGCTGAAGCTGGAGAGACTTGCTTGCCTCTCCCCTCGCATTGACAAATTCAGTTACTCGTGGGTTAGAATTAACAATGCCAGAAATGACGACGTTGTCCTGCAGAGAATTTATAGCATCAACTGTGATAGTCAGAGAATCAATTGTAGGAATAGACGAATCATCAGGCGCAGTCTCGATTGTACTATAATTCCCAAGGTTGATCACTGGTTTACCGTCAAGACCTGCCCTGACGTATCCCTTCACTATCTTAATCACGTCGCCGGCTTGCAGGCCCATTTCGTCCGGTATCGTCGTATGCTTGTCCCATAGCTTAACCTTGACCTTTGCATCCTTATCATATATCACAAGCGTGCGAGTAGCAGCCTGCTCGCTGCTATCCCTTTTGGTGAACCTGTGAATAGGGTAAATGTTCATGATCCTGCCTACGACCGTGGCCTCTTTCGCTCCTACGTAAATGTCCTTGAGGCCTGTTTGCATCTTGGAGACGTTATCAAATGATACACCAAGGTCGGCTGCAACAAGAAAGAGCGCGCCTTGGTCAGTAAGATAGCCGGCGCCCACCTTACGCTTTTTTTCGTCAATCAAGTCCCTTACCTGCTCTGGATTCAGCTCAGGGCGCTGTCGAAGAAGGTTCTCTAACATTCCCTTAAAATCGTGGGACGACGACAAAGCTTGCAACGAACCTCCACTATGAAAGAACCATTGCTATTCACTTGCCTATATATTTTGAGAGAGAGAAGAAACCAAGAGAAAAAATTTAGTCCATCTAGAAAATATAACTCTCCATGAAGTTTATGCAGAATTCGACCTTATAGTTATAGCAATGCGCTTGGACGCAGGCGGTAGCAACAGTATTACAAAACAGTGCGCTCATCGATACGCTGTCGTACTTTATGAATTGTTTGCTAGGGTTCTTTCTTTGGATAAAGGCAGAAATTAGACTTTTTGAGCATTATCTGCGAATGGAACTATGTGTTCACGTTTATGACCTGCGCAAAAGCTATGGAGAGGTGCATGCAGTAGATGGAATATCATTTGATTTGGAATATGGTAGGGTATTTGGCTTTCTTGGTCCAAACGGCGCAGGCAAGACTACGACGATAAGGGTGCTTACGACGCTTGTCAAGCCAACTTCAGGGATAGTGAAGATCTTTGGCAAGGACATTGTAAAGCACTCCCGAGAAATTCGAAAGCGCATGGGAGTCGTGCTGCAGGAGCCTAGCTTTGAGGCTAATCTGAGGGTAGACCGTGCACTTGAGCTATACGGCCTCATGTGGGGCATGCCTGGCGAAAAGAGGCGCGACAGGGCAAGGGAGCTCTTAGAAAAATTTGAACTAGTATCATTTAGCAATATGAAAAATGACGAGTTGTCCATAGGTCAGCGTAGGCGCGTGCAGGTTGCAAGGGAGTTTATGCATGACATGGATCTGCTGTTCCTAGACGAACCAACAGTAGGTCTTGACCCGGCTGCGAGACGAACATTACTTGATTATATCAAGAAACATGTTCGAGGTGGGCTGACTGTATTTTTTACAACTCACATCATGGAAGAGGCAGAATATTTGTGTGATGAAATAGCGATAATTAATAAAGGAAAGATAATCGCCACCGACACACCTGCCGGTCTGAAGCAAAAATATGGAGGTGTCAAAGCAGTAGAGATCAAGCTAAAGGATTCGACGGCACGGTCAGTCATGCAGATCATCGGGGAGATAGCTGACGGTTCTGCAATTGAGATGACAGCACAAGACACAATAAGGATAAGCTCGGCAGAGGCTCAGGAGATGCTGGTCAAGATAATTGAGTCACTTTCAAAAAATGCAGTACAAATAGAAAGTGTCTCCATGAATCCGCCTACGCTTGAAGAAGTGTTTCTCACTGTTATTGGTAACGGGACCTAGATCTTCATCCTCATCATCGAAAATGTGGCTAGAAAGAATACGGCTGCAGTCACGGCTGAGATGACACCAACTTCAATATTTGTAAACAGATCTATATTGTTGAATATGCCTGCCCTCGTAATATCGACGATGTATGTCAGTGGGTTAACATAAAATGCAGTGCTCAGCGCCCCAGGCACCCCCTGCGTTGGATAAAACGCAGTACTGACAAATGAAAAGAATAGGAAAACACTGTTGACTATGACATTGAAACCCTCGCTGCTCTTCAGTCGTGTTGATATAATTATTGCAATAGAACCAAAGAATATTGCGCCCGTTATAAGCGCATAGAGTACGTATAGTGATCCTACAAGAGTAGGTTGCGCGCTCCCAACAAGTGTCGGCGTGCCAGCTATGAGGATAAGCCCTGCGCTTGCAAGACCCATCATCATGATAGTGATAATGGTGCCAGCAATATACTCCATCCTTGCAAAGGGCATCACTAATATCTGTTGAAACATGCCGTTTCGCTTGTCATTCCATATTATGCTGCCGGCAATCGTGCTGCTGTTCATCATATTAAAGCCGATCATGCCTGCAGCCAAGTATGCTGGATATGGTACAGTTGTTGTATTACCTATTGGGACGCCCTGATTCCCAA
>JALZEV010000080.1 GCA_030861865.1 Thermoproteota archaeon
GGGTGAAGATGAGGAGGAAGGTGAGGCAGAGGGTGAAGATGAGGAGGAAGGTGAGGCAGAGGGTGAAGATGAGGCTGGGGAGACACCGCCGGTTGGGGCGACACAAGCGCCGGTTGATCCATTTAGAATACCAGCAGACGATCAGCCCCATGCAGTACGTGATCCAAATCTTGAAGCAGAGGAGCTTGTTGCTGGTTTGATAAGGCCAACGGCAATGGTTTTCCTAGGAGATTCTAGCGATGACATCTTAGTGATTGAGAAGGACAATGGCACTGTACGGAGGATAATTGAAGGTGAGCTTCAACCCGAACCGCTACTCGATGTTGCTGTTGCAAACAATAATGGTACCAATGAAAGAGGCATGCTTGGGATGGCTGTAGTAGAGTACAATGAAACTACTACGTATGTTTTTCTTTATTATACCGAGTCTGGAGGTGGACAGGATGGGGATGATTCCGCTGGAGTAGTCCCAGCTGGCAATCGTCTTTACAGATACGAGTTAGTAGAGAACGGTGACTCAGCCGAACTCATAAATCCTGAGCTTTTGTTAGACCTTCCTGCGAGACCAGGTCCTCGTTACAATGGTGGCCCGCTATTAGCTACTCAAAATGAGAATGGTACAGTCGTGTACCTTATGATAGGAGATTTGGATCACCGGAGGAGTCAATCTGAGAATTATGAGGATGGCCCGCCACCAGATGGAACAGGCGGGATATTAGCAATTGACGTTGAAGGCAATCCGTTACCAAATCCTGTACTTGTTGGACAAGCCAACGGTGAGGAAGAGAATGGTGAGGAAGAGAATGGTGAGGAAGATATTGGAATGTTGCCCTATTATTATTCCTATGGCTTACGAAACGGCTTTGGCTTGGCCCTTGACCCCGTGACAGGATATCTATGGGATACAGAAAACGGACCAGATTGGTTCGATGAGATAAACCTTGTTCTGCCGGGATTTAATAGCGGTTGGGCAGCTATACAAGGACCCTCTTCGGCACCAGAGAACGAGGGAGCTGACCCAGAGGAAGACCTAGTGGACTTTGACGGAAGAGGAGTGTATAGAGAGCCTGAATTTGCATGGCAAAACACAGTAGGCGTGACAGCGATCCATTTCCTTAATTCCACAGCACTGGGGGAGGAGTATGCAAATGACATGTTTGTAGGAGATATAAACAATGGCAGACTATATCATTTTGATCTAAACCAAGATAGGACGGGATTGCTACTTGAGGGAGTGCTTGAGGACAGACTGGCCAACACCGTTCAAGAATTGGATAGTGTAATATTTGGGACAGGACTTAGAAGCATTTCAGATATTGAAACAGGGCCTGATGGCTACCTGTACTTTTTGTTGTATGGGCCTGGCAAGGTATTTAGAATAGCTCCTGCGACAGCAGAGGATTGAAAGTAGTGAGTAAATAAAGAGCTTTAACTTTCTCACCAACGGCTCAAAACTCTAGATAGAAGGCAAATCTTTGAACCTCAAATGCGATCCTGATTTTAAATTAGAACCGAAAAGCATTACTTTTAATGCGATTGATCGAAAAGTGTTTGATAGGTCGCAGACGAACCAATAATTGTTTAATATAAGGCTCGGGTTACCAAACCAGTATGCCAGGAGCCTATGTTATGATCAATACACTTCCGGGCATGGAAAAGGCAGTCCTTGACAGGATAGCTCAGATACCCGGCGTCATCTCAGTCGAGGGTGTCTATGCCGAATTTGATCTGATAGTCAGAGTTAACGTTCCATTGGGCAACACGGTAGATGTTGTTATCAATGAGATTAGAAAAATACAAGGCATCAAGTCAACAAGGACCATATCAGCCATTGATAGTGAGCGCAGTAGCGGCGTTGGAATGGACCACCTTGGGCCTCCATCTGACTAAAATCCAGTCATTACTGGTAGTCATGTAATGGTCTATCTCTGTGTGTGTTTATTTTCGATTCCAGCTGTTTTTTGTGTTCAGAAAGTATGTGCTTGTTGGCACATTGATCATGCATAACTCCTATTTCGCAAAAATCACAAGAGGTGACAAATTCTATCTGAACAAATCTCTTTTCGCAGTAACTGCACTTTTCTGCTCCAAGGTCATAACTAGATAATGGCTTGAGCCATGGATCGCGCCATAGAAGCGACATATATGTTATCCCTAAAACTTATCAAAGCAGCGCATATTTGTGTTTAGTTGGGTTTGCCAATGATATCATACATGCGGTTATATGACTGCTGTAGGTCCTGGCTCTTTTGCATATTTAACTTGACTTTTTCTAACTCCTCCTTTAGATCCTTGTTGTCCTTTTCAATTGTAAGCCGTGCAAGTGTAGCTGCTTCTTTAAGGAATTGATTAATGTATCTCTTGGCATATGCATTCTCACTAATTAGAGCAATAACAAGATCAGGCTCTTCTGTGAGTATGCTCTCTGCAATAAGCGACTGCAGACTAAATGTGGTTCCTGATACTTGCTTCAGCACTGAAATGTTGTTGCCTGATGACATTACCTTTGCAAAAACCATATTTGCAAAATACGTCAATCCAAGCACTATCGCTATTGACTTGTCATGCTGCTTAGCATTTGGCAATACTATCACGTTGGCGTTTTCAAATATCTCCTTTACTAGCATGACTTCGATTTGTTCATTCCTAACCGGAACTAGAAGTATCCGAGTTTCCACTTTTTTGCTCGCTCCGGGGCCGAACATTGGATGAATGCAGAGCGGTCGAAGATTGTTTGGTATTTTCTTCAAAGCTCCAAACGTCTTATTTTTAACCGAGGATATCTCTGCAATGATGGCCCCGTCCTTCATGTTTTTTGTGCAATCTTTGATGACCTGTGGCGTCTTTTGCACCGGCACACAGACAAGTACCAACTCTGCATCTCGGACACATTCGAATAGGCTCTCTTGAACTTTGACCTTGCTGGAGGTTTTCAATATTTTTTTTTGGTCAATATCATATGCTGAGACGTGCAGACCGCGCTGGGCAAAATAACTAGCGAACCATGTGCCCATTTTGCCTGCCGCGCCCACGATTGCCACTTGCTGCAATTTATACTTCCTCTCTTATGACTGATGCCATTACATCAAGCCCTTCTTCTAGCATCTTCTCCGGCTGGCATGCAGATATCCTTACGAATCTTTTGTACCCATCTCCAAATCCAGTGCCGGGTGCTACCGCTACTCCTTTCTCTAACAATTTTTCAACTATTGGTAAGTCCTCCCCCTTTGGCAGTTCAGGATAAACGTACATAGCGCCGTCCGGCTCAACACACCTAAGCGACATTTTCTTAAGCTTGCTGCATACAAAGCCAAGTCTACTTTTCATTAGTTGGATATTTTGTGATGGGTCTACTTCTAGTGCGGCAAGAGCGGCCCGCTGCATTGGTTCTGCTACGCTTGTGATTGCAACTGCCTGAACTCTTGCCATTCTTGAGATAATGTCTTTGTTTGCTATACCATATCCCACCCTAAATCCAGTCATTGCGTAACGTTTTGAAAATGATCCTACAACAATGCTCTTAGCATAATCATATTTGAGTATGCTTCTGAACTCGCTGAAGACATAGTCAGCATAAACTTCATCGCTTAGCAAGTAAAGACTGTGCTCCTTGGCAAGTAGTACTATTTTTTCCATTGTTTTGTGATCGAGCACCTTACCCGTCGGGTTGTTTGGGTAGTTGAGTACAATCATCTTAGTACTTGAATTAATGATACCTTCTAGTTGTTTAATGTCGGGGGCCCACTTATTTTCAAGGGTAGTCCTTAGTATCTTTGTCCTTGCACCTACAAAATCTGCACATTCTTTATACGCAGGCCAGGCCGGCTCGATCACTATCAACTCTTGTCCTGCTCTTAGCAATGATGTGATTGCACTGAAAACCGCGAAGCGGCCGCCAGGTGTCACTACTACTTGATCTTTGGATATTCCTCCTCCTTCCTTTGTGGCTATAGCATCCCGTAGTTTTGCAATGCCTTGAGTATCTGTATAATGGTAATACTTCATCTTGAAAGAATTAGCAAGCGCAGCACCAACTCTTTCAGGTGCTGAATAGTCTGGTTCACCAACCTCCATATGTATTATTTTCTTGCCTGAAGCTTCAAGCTGTCTTGCCTTTGAGAATATGCTAAGGTGTGTCTGCTTTTTTACCACCTTTTGCTCGCTTTTTTGCACTTGCACGTGCTCTGACTCTGCAAGCAAGACGTTCAGGAGCTGTAGTGCAAACTCTGTGCTCATTCCGATCTCTTCTGCTAGCAACATAACTCTCATCCGTATGTCATTTTCAACCTTTTCATCCTTGATATCTATGCCAAGTCTGCTCTTTACCTCACCAATCTTTCTTGCAAACTCCATACGTTCATGGACAGCACGCATAATCTCTATTGTCAAACCACGGACCTTGTCACGCAGTATGTCGAGCTCTTCACTTGTATTATCCATTAGCACCGTCTCACTTTAACACCAAAGGTATTAGACCTGACCTTATGGCATGATCGGCCAAAACCAACGAAACTACAGACTCCACAACAGGCGGAGCCCTGGGTACAACGCATGGGTCATGTCTCCCCGGTACCATAAGATTTGTCTGCTCGTTTGTAGAAGTGTCAAGTGTTTGCTGCGTCTTGGCTACTGAAGCGGCTGGTTTGAAGCCCACCCTGACTACAATAGGCATTCCATTTGATAGCCCACCCAATATCCCACCTGCATTGTTAGTCTTAGTTATGACCTTGCCGTTCTTTATCATATAGGTATCGTTATTTTCAGAGCCCCGCATTTTGCTGCCTGCAAAGCCAGAGCCAAATTCCACCGCCTTGACGGCAGGTATACTGAATAGGGCCCTGCTGAGGTCTGACTCAAGTGATGCGAATATGGGCTCGCCCATGCCTACCGGCAGGCCGCTGCTAATACATTCAATTATGCCGCCAAGCGAGTCGCCTGATTTTCTTGCCTGCAGGATCGCCTCCTTCATACTGCGAGCAGCTTGCAGGTCAGGGCACCTTACTTCGTTATCATATCTAGTAGCAATATTTTCTTTGGTTATCTTGCATGCTCTGATGCCTCCTATTTCAGTGGTATAAGCCACTGTCTCAATTCCAAGCGTCATTTTTAGAAGCTTGACCGCTATAGCGCCCGCCATCACAAGAGTAGCTGTGAGCCTTCCGGAGAATCTTCCACTTCCCCTATAGTCTGCAAAACCGCCATATCTCACCATAGCGGGGTAATCCGCATGTCCTGGCCGTGGAATGTGCTTTATCATCTCATAGGGTTTTGGATCTGAATCATTGTTCCATATAAGCATGCAGATTGGCGCCCCTGTAGTAAAGCCATTGAAAATTCCCGATAGGATTTCGACTTTGTCTTCTTCTCTTCGCTGTGTAGTTATGATCGACTGGCCAGGCTTTCTTAGGTCAAGAAGAGGCTGTATGTCGGCCTCCTCTAGAGGCAGGCCAGCAGGACAGCCATCTACAATTATCCCAACACACCTTCCATGGCTTTCACCGAAGCTTACGGCGACAAACCTCTCTCCTATCATGCTGCCACCCATCTCTATTAGGAGCACTTGAGGCTGTTCTATATATTGGCTTTTTGTTATTCTCTATCTGGAGCTGGGGATATTCCTGCTCCAATATTTTTCATATCTGAAATAAAATTGGGATAAGAAACATCTACGGATTGAGCTCCAGCCACTCTCGATTTTTCAGTCATCATAGACGCAATTGTGAACGCCATAAAAAGTCTGTGGTCGTTGTATGCTTCAAGCGATGCGTTTTTTATTACCACGGGAGGAGTTATCTTTAGGCCATCACGAAATTCATTTATGACCGCTCCAAACTTTATGAGCTCGGCCGCAATGTTTGATATCCTGTCTGTTTCCTTTACTCTAGCATGAGCGACGCCTGTTATTGTTACTGGACTTGTTGCTTTGAGTGCGAGTATCGAAACAACCGGCAGGAGATCTGGTGTATCAGCTAGGTTAAAGTCGCCGCCTTCTAGTCTGTCGGCACCTCTGATAACTGCCTCGCCCTTTTCTTCGTCAGCTATTATCCTGCAGCCCATTTTTTTCAAGATGTCAATAATACGTGAATCACCCTGTGGCATATGAAAATTGAGTCCATTTACCCTAAGTTTTTCTCCAGCAAGGGCACCCGCTGCAAGTATAAGTGCGGCAGTTGAAAAGTCGCTTGGTACATCAAATCTCGTGCCATGGTATCTTGTGTTCTTGATATAGTATTCCAACATATCTTGACTATGGTCGACGGAAACTCCAAAGTGCTTCATTGTAGCAAGCGTAGCCCGGATGTATGGCTTGGAGACGAGCCTACCGTGTACCTTTATTACAATCTCTGAATCAGCGTAAATGCCGACAATTAGCAAACCTGATATGAACTGACTTGAAATGCTGCCGTCAACGACGGCTGTACCTCCCTTTATGCCTCCGCCCTTGACTATGATGGGCGGCATTCCGTTTTCCTTTGTAGAATAAGCCTCAACGCCTAGCTGTCGAAGAGCATCTAGTAAAGGTTGCATAGGTCGACAGCGTAGACTTTCATCTCCTGTCAGTACAGTGTAGCCGGTTCTCACCAGGCCAGAAATAGCAGTTAGTATTCTTATTGTGGTTCCAGAATTCTCTGCATTTATCACATTTTCGGGGGGATTCAAGCAATGGCTGCCCTTTATACGCATCTTAGTAGCACGATATTTTATGTCAGCTCCGAAAGCAGCACAGCCGGATAGGGTCGCTAAGGTATCGCGGGCCATTAGTACGTGTGTTATTGTGGAAGGATGATCAGCGAGCGAGGCAATTGCTATTGCCCTGTGACTGTAGCTCTTGCTAGATGGGCAGCGCACAGTTCCATTTAACCTAGATCTTCTTACTACTATGCTAGTCATTTATGATCTTCACATTCGCTTTCTCATTATTTACTTTGGAAACAATGATCTCCCCTTCAAACTTTGAAAGTGCATCAACGATGGATTCAACTGCCTCTTGATATCCTACAGCGGCGATAGACGGACCATTTCCAGATATACTGGCAGAAAGTGCCCCATGCTCCGTGGCAACCATTACAGGGGTATAACTAGATGAAAGGGCAGCAGAGGCAAGCACTCCATTAAGTTTCATTGCCTTCCAATATTGGCCAGACTCTGCAAACCTGAATGCATCAATGAAGATGTCAGACAGGTTCCTAAGCTTGCCCAGGTCTCCTCTTGAAGTATTGCTCGGTAGAAGAATGATTGCATAAAGATTCTCTGGCGCCCTCTCCTTGCGGATTAGACGTCTGGAGTAATTGTCGGTTACAGTAAAACCGCCAAAGTAGCATGCAGTAGCGTCATCGTATGCTCCCGTCAATGAGACTTTGGCTTCAAGCGAAGAGCTGACAGCCACTTCAAGTATAGCATAATCGTTAATATCCTCTTCCCTTTCAATCTGACTACATGCAAGAGCAACAGCATTTGATACTGCGCTGGAGCTCTTGAGTCCATAGCCAACTGGAATTTCGGAGTCGACTTTTATGATTATCATATTGTTTTCGATGATTTGTTTTGGTATTGTCTTTTGAATGACATTTTTTATTAGCTTATCACCACCATTTCTGCCTGTGATAACCCTGAGGCCATATCCCTTTTGGAGTTCAACTTCGGCTATGACCTTAAGTGATATGCCAAGGGCCGACCCCTTTCCGGTTGCTATGGCGTTTACTATGGAAATCGCTCCATGCACCACCGCCCTTGCCTTCCGGGTTGCAGTCATGTCGGCTCACCAAATACGCCCAGCAGGTTCTTTTTCATAGCGTCCCTAGGAGCAGACAACCCGGTCCATATCTCAAACGCTTTCGCACCCTGCTCAATAAGCATTTCATAGCCGTATACAACACTTGCTTGTGCATATTTGGCATTTTCGATCAAGTCGGTGACCAGCGGACTGTAAACTATATCGTAGACTATACTTCCCTTCTGTATATGCTCATAATCGATTACGCTAGATTCATTGTTCATTCCCAATGTTGTGGCGTTAACTATCAAATCGCATGAAGGCGAATGGTCCTGTGCCCTATTAAGGGGGACCACCTCGCACTTCAAGCCAAGGCCAACTCCAAGGTTGGCAAGTTCGTGTGCTCGTTGCATGTCACGGTTCGCAATTACCAGCTTGGCTATGCCGTTCTGTTCTGCAAGGGCAACCACCACTGCTCGCGCTGCACCGCCAGACCCAAGAAGCAGCACATGCATGCCCCGAAAATCGACTTGCCGCTTGCGCAATGGTTCAATAAAGCCATAGACATCAGTATTGTATCCTCTAAATACGCCCTCTATATTATTAACAGTGTTTACCGCTGCTGCCCGCTTTGCTATAGATTCAAGCTCGTCAAGGTATGTCATTACTTGTGTCTTGTGTGGCGTAGTAACATTGAATCCAGCAATATTTATGCTGCGCAACGACTCAATCGACTCTTTCAGCTCAGCCTGTGAAACCCTAAATGCAATATAGGTGCAGTTGAGGCCTTTAGCTGCAAAAGCTGCGTTGTGCATTGCAGGCGATAGTGAGTGATGGATCGGGTCGCCTATGATGCAATAAGTCATGGTTGAAGCCTGCATTTTCTGTTGCAAATATTGCCAGCCTATCACATATATACCGTGGAAGAAATCCACGAAAGGAATTCAGAGTACATTGAATGATGTTTCTTGCTAACAAATATGAATAGCGCGGACAGAGTTCATATTTTGCCAGCGCCTATCTTGTCGTACAACTTTTTCATCTGCTTCAGAGTTAATTGTCCGGGTGCTAGCGATTTCTCTAGGCTTGCATAGGTAAAGGGGGCGTTCCCAATCACAGTACACAATAGCCTTGATATCACCCCTGCCTCCCCCATGGCAAAAAAGATGGGGGATAACCCTATGGCTGTCTCGTACAACTCTAGCACCCTCAACGAATCTTCGATGCTATGTGCCATAGTCACGATCTTGACATAGTTACTATAGCTCCTCATGTCTGAAAGAACATCAACGATAGAGTCACTTGACGGAGTTTTTTCAAAGTCATGCCATGACACAAGAAGAGGGCTCCTTTTCTTCTCTAGAAAGTCTGCTAACTCGTCATTCTTTTTAAGCGTATCAAGCTCGACATCAAGCAGCATCGGTTCTTGGTCCGCTAGTCTGTACAGCCAACGCAAGCGATTTTCTTCGGTACTGGCAAACATTCCGCCCTCACTTCTCGATCTCAGAGTAAAGACTGTTCTGTCTTTTATTCCTCTTGCGGCCTGTAGGGCCTCAGGTAAGAGGTCCGGGTTAAGGAAGTCGAACCGGACTTCCACGTAGTCTGCTCCTAGCTCAAAGGCACGATGTGCTTCTTTTACAATTGATTTTGCATCTTCTGGCGCTATGGATACGCAGATCCTGGCGGCCAAGTCAGTGGCTATGCAGCTAGGTAGAATTAATTGTTTGTTTTATCCTACGCCTGCAGGTGGTAAGCTGTGTGAGCCGTGATCTATTCTCTTGTGTGCTTCAAGAACTTCTGCCGAGTCAAAAACTCTACCACAAACGCTACAGCGGTGCTGCCTTGGACTTTTAGACCCGGCAGTTGCAGCCGACATATATGAATATGTTTCACCATTAAACCTTATTAAAGGTGCGATGCGGCTAGCAAACTACGGAATATTTTTAATCCACCGCTTTGAGCTCATGCGCAATAGTTGTCTTCTGCCTTTTGTCAAAGGGTCCAGCTCAAACCGGCTCCACACTAATAGCGCCTGAGCTGCTACGAAATACATCGATTCATATTAGAATGATCTTGGTATAAATAGAATATGCACATCTCAGCGCCTACTATTATAGTGAGAAGGGATTTTTCTCCAGTTAGCGACTAGGGTCTCATTTCGTATATGAACAGGCTCCCTTTCTATTCGGGATTTAGCCAGTTCAACATATTCTTTTACCAAATCGATACCAACGTACCGACGGCTAAGGTGATGGGCCACCTTCGTAGTCTGCCCACTTCCGTTGAAAGGATCCAATATTAGGTCTTTCTCGTACGAATACAATTTCATCAGGCGATATGGGATTTCTTCTGGGAATGGGCATGGATGATCGATGCAGCCAGGTGGCACTGGTGCAATATGCCAAACTGAGTTGGCTATTTCTTTCGTCCATTCTTCATGTGTCGCCGGAAGAATCTCTATCCTTTTTGTCCTACCAGTATTGACATCTCCCTTGCGTAGGATGAGAATAAATTCATGCATAATATTTGCACGGTAGTACTTGGGGTAGGGATGGATGATGAAAGATCCATATCGGTTTGTGCCACCGGTCACTTTGTGCCAAATGATCTCTTCATGAAGGTTCCATTTTCCGAAGGGCTGTACAAGCCTGGATAGCAGCATATGAGGTAACGGTACTATCGTCCCATTAACAACTTCATTTGCTATGACAATGCAGCAGTAGCCGCCTTCCTTTGTCACGCGATAGACCTCATTACCGAAGATGTCTGTCATATCATGCACATAATCATTGGTATCCAAGTCAAGCTTGCCTCGGTAATAGGCACCACTTCCAGATGCATGAATATCATAGTCGATCGCGTTTCTATATGGCGGCGAAGTTACTGTTAACTGGACAGAATTTGCAGGCAGTCTCTTCAGGACGTCCTTACAGTTGCCGATATCTATTTGGTTGGTGATTTCTTGTTGGACGAGCATGACTAAATACTATCTGCATGCTCTAGTGATTCGTCCAAAGCCCCGATACTTTAAAGTAATAAACAACTAACTAAAAAGAAACTATGCCTTCAGCTTACAAAAACGAGCTTGAGCAATGAGAACTCTACCAATTTTCTACTAACGATCGTTCGGAATCCATGATAACAGGAATGTGCTAGTTAGCAAAAATATTGGGTTATTTTCGTAGTGGTCTTTTTCATAACCAATCAATATGCATATGTCATATGGCCGCAGGACGTAATAGTTTTGTCCAATCTATTTGTTAATTTCTTGCTAAGGCATGATTTGCTAGTCCAGAGTTAATAGTGCTTTGTAGTGTATCTTTAACCTCTTAGCCTGATTATCTACAATAAATATAGCTCTTAAGAGACCGTCATAACATTTCGGTTAATGACGCAAGGATTTTGATATTAATCGCTCCATTCTCACAAGAGTGAGAAAATTCCTTGGATCCGTATAAGACATATCATTGAAGTGAGAAACATTAGTTATTCGGGTCTGAATTAAAGCAAGGAAAAGAAAGGAGAAGGTGATAGATGAACCTTACAAACTGGAGCCCAAAATCCTAGTTCTAGTCCATCTTTTCCTTAAACTTCTCCTTTTACTTCTCCTTGTCGTATTCTCGATCCATGTCTCTATCGGTGTCTGACGCTCTATTGGCTGTAGCCTTTGCACCAGCCTTAATTTTGTCAGAGGCATCCCCGATTTCTGAAGCCATGGTGCCTTAGATATAATACGTCAAATTATTTAAGGGGTTACTCACAAGATTCGGTTTCATCTACCCTCCTCATGATAGAAAGCAGCCAGCTTCCTTAGTCAGTGTTTCTGGCTTGTTGGATTTTGGATGGTCTATATGAATCTATTTTCTCTTGATGGATTTTTGAATTTTGATATATGATAGCGGCTTTGCCATGAATAAGTAAAGTAGCTTTTAAAATAGTATTTTATCAAATTAGAGATCAACTGATAAGTTGCGATCTAAAGAATATTAGTGTCATTATTTTTCTACGATGAATTCGTTGACTTCCATGCCGAAGTGGCGACCACTAGCTTGTTTGGCATAGCCTAATACCTCATCACCCACTTTTACTTCAGTGACGGATAACAGCTTGCCATTCTTGGATATCAATCGTATCGTCTCAGCATTTTGCAAAATAACAGTACCTTCCTCACCATTGATCTCAGCGCGTATGAGTCTGAGCGGTCGCGTCTCTATCTTTGATCTGCCAACCACAGCACTTCTTGCGAAGCCTTCCTTGTTAACAATCCATACTTCGCTTCCTGATTCGATCTCAGAAAGATAACGCGTTCCGCCATCAGGTACAATTGTATAACAATACAGGGCGCCAGCATTGACCCTGAATGGCCGCGGCGAAGTGAAAGAAGATCCGACTGATTCATTGTGTACTAAAAGCATAAAGTTAGATCTGCTTCCAACTAACATGCCTTCTCCCATCCTCATCATGGAAGCAGTGTCTACACACACCCGCTCCCCTGTGCCTACATCTTTTACCTCTATGATCCTAGCTCCTGTAACAGGGAACTTCGCACTAGTAAGCTCCCGTCTAGCCCTTTCAACTTCCTCTTCGCTATCTGTCGATAAAATTACTCCGTCCACTCCTAGCTCAAGGACCGAAAACAATGTTACAACCTCTTGCGAGTTTTTTGCTGTAGCGAACACTTTTGTTTTCGACTTGTGAAGTTTCGCGATAATGTTTTCAAGTGGGATTATCTTCCAATTTGGTGCGTCGACGATTACAAGTTCTGCTCCATTCTCTGACGCTCTTTCAATTTCATCGACGTCGATGTTGCTCGTCACTTTCTTGAAGTAACCAACACTCTTGCCTGACAATTTGAACGATTTTAATTGATCAAAAGTTGTGCAGATCACGATATCAGCGTCCTCTGACTCATATATTGTGCGGACACTTCTGCCGGCTACCTTGGGATCAACATTAATTATCAAGTTGCCCTTCTCCTTTAGTCTTGAAAGAAATTCGCCAAGAGAAGATATTGCAACAGTTGGCTTGACAATCAGCTCTTTTGGTTTGGGATCAGTCAAGTTCTTTCAGAGCCTCTCTAACATTTCTGTTTTCAACGATGATCTTGCGTAATGCGCGTACCATTGCAGGCGGATTCTTATGTTGGAAAATATTGCGGCCAAACGTCACCCCCTTTGCTCCTGCTGCCATCGCCCCATTGCACATCTCCAAAATTTCTCTATCGGTATTGGCCTTGGGTCCGCCAGCAATTACTAGCGGGACGGGACAGCTCCTAACAACCCGCTTAAAGGAATCCGGATCTCCTGTGTATACTGCTTTTACAATATCTGCTCCAGCCTCAGCACCCACCCTTGCAGCATGTGCCACGATCTCTGGGTCATGAGGGTTTTTAATGTTCTCTCCACGTGGGTACATCATCGCTACTAGAGGGACGCTCCATTGGTCGCATTTATCGGATATCATACCAAGCTTATGCAGCATCTCTGGCTCTTCTTTTGAACCAATATTAATATGAACAGAGACTGCATCAGCTCCGAGCCTGATAGCTTCTTCTACGCTCCCTATCAGGATCTTTCTGTTTGGTGCTGGACCAATGGATGTACTGGCGGAAAAGTGTACTATCAATCCAATATCTGGAGACCTTGGCATAGTCTTGATGATGCCCTTATTGACGAGGACACAGGTGAGTCCAGCAGATGCACATTGATAGATCATATCATGAATATTTTCCAGCCCCTTGATGGGGCCATTGGTTATACCATGGTCCATTGGAATGCACAGCATCTTGCCGTTATTCAAAATCCTCGAAAGCCGGATGTCCCTGCCAAAGACCATATATGTATCAAGCTTTCTTGCTAACCTACTTATAATTTGTTTTATCCTTGGTATTTGAATAGGGACTCCTAGGTTTGGTTATTACCAACCTCACTAGCTTAGCACTAGTATATATGCCCAAGTGCTAACCAGATAATTCACTTCCTGTTACTAGTATTCTTATCCATGCGATTATTGTGAATTGTTTCAATCTCAGCTAAGCTCAGCAATAGACTAACTAATTGTAACCATGGACCTAGTAGTGTTAGATCATCTAGTTTTCATTAGGGATTAATAGATCTACGAACTCTAGGAGGTTCAAGGTGGCCGTTCTCAAAAGACCAATTCTGATCTAAATTTACTGTTTGCAGATAGCTATACTATAAACAGGCATTCGTGGATAAATAAGGAGTAGTAAACTACTTTAATTTAAGAACTTGGGTATCTTATTCTATCTATTCTTAGGGTTGCTCATAACGAAGCTTATATATTTGCAGTCACAGAGTCTGATAACGTAACTTGTTAAAAAAGCACGAACGAAACCCGTTCTGCTATATCTGCAACCTATTCTTTACGCCCGAATATCTTCCAATTCATCTCAAAGCTGATCACACAAAGGAAGAATTAGCGGCTCATCTCCTGATGGCATACTTTGATGAATGGCGTGAGCAGGAAGACGAAATTGAGAAATCTACTAAGACCCCGTCACGATGACCACCATAAGTTTTTTAGAAATGATCATGGCAGAGTAGCATATGGAGTATGACTCTGACTCATCAGAATTTGCAAGGATCTCAACTAAGAAGCTCGCTATACTTTTTGGCCTTGCATTCTTTGGAGCATTTATGCTCATACAGATGATACAAGGGTTTCCTCTTGCAGATATCCTGTTCAGACGTACTGTAACTGAACAGGTCAATGTGTCAATAAAGCAGGAAGATGTATGCGTTATAGAGCCACCCGACGGTCAACCAAAAAGCATCCAAGGATGCCCTTATGACGTAAACGACCCATTGATTGTGACGTATTACGAAGGCTCTACTAATCTAGAATCTCACAGACTCGCTCAATAAGTAAATTATTATTATTTCTATGTTATTTTTTTATCATATCTAGAACGACCCGGAGGTTCTGCTCATCTCCTCTAGTTGCATCGATCGGAGTCTCCATTATTATCGGAAGGGCCTGAATTGCTCGATGGTTGAGAAAAGCAGTAATGCCCTCAACTCCTATCGATCCAAGGCCGATATGCTCATGCCGGTCTAGGTTTGAGGCCAGCCCACCTTTTGAATCGTTCAGGTGGACGATTTTCAATTCTTTTAGGCCGACGATAGCGTTGATTTTTTCAACTATTATATTTACATCCTGCTTTGTGCGCAGGTCATAGCCAGAGGCAAAAAGATGACAAGTATCTATGCAAACGCCAAATTGCTTCGAGCTATCGAGCCTGTCAAGGATGAGGCGCAGCTCTTCAAGCGTCCCACCAACGCTATTCTTCTGTCCCACGTTATTTTCTAAGAGAAGCATTACTTCCTTTTCGGATTTGCTACAGATAATAGCAGTTCTTAAGGCATTTACCAGCTGATCTATGCCACTAGTGGACCCCCTGCCCATATGACTTCCAAGGTGTATCACAAGATAGGATATTCCAAGCAAATTACACCTTTCCATCTCTTCTGTGAGGGTCTTCACAGATCTTTCATACAATTTTCCTGGAGGGCCTGAGAGGTTGGGCAGATATGGCATGTGTACAAATACTGATGTTTTTTCGATTCCACTTGCACAGAGCCTACTTTTGAATGAGCGTACCTCATCTGTTGGTAAAGGCTTTGCAGTCCATCCACGTGGATTCCGGCTAAATATTTGAAACGCACTGCAGCCTAATTTTTTTGCATTGTTGACAGAATTTGATATCCCGCCTGCTATAGAAACAT
>JALZEV010000138.1 GCA_030861865.1 Thermoproteota archaeon
AGATCCTATCAGGAGAACTGTCGCAGATCCGAAAGATGAACAAAATGGTCACGTCAGCAAAGCTAGCTTTAGAACAGATACAGCTTAGGCTCAATACCATGACAGAACTTGGAGACGTAGTGGTAACACTGAGCCCTGCAATGTCTGTCATAAAGGGATTGCAGAACGGACTATCAGGAATGATGCCGGAAGCAGATCAGTCATTCGGACAAATCTCCGAGCTGCTAGGAAACATTATGACAGACTCGGGACAGATACCAAACAGTGAAATTGCAAACTTCAACACGATAAATGAAGACACGGCACAGATAATGGAAGAAGCCAGCGCAGTAGTAGAAATGAACATGAAGAATAAATTTCCAGATTTGCCTTCTCCAAACCTGGCAGCTGCAAAGAACTTAGAGGCAACGAGCTATTAGTCCTAGCTCATTAGATCTCTCTCTATTTTTTGTTTGCTATTTTTTGAACTTGTTTTTTTATCCTAGATATTGTGGGATAGCTATAACCTTTCTCCCTGTAAGCCTTGATCATGGCCTTCCAATTATTGAGCCGCCAATTTGCCTGATCCTCGGTGAGCGAGAGTGTTTCTCTTTTCACGAGACTCTTCCGCCCCGGCATCAAGTACCCGCCACTTTCAGCGGCATAGCGACTGTATGCAAAGCGGAGTGCAAAGAGCAGTTCGTGAGGTGGAAGCGATCTAATATACAGCGCGATTTCTTTACATTGGTCTTCAGACAAGTCTAGCTTGAACATAAATTCCCTTAAGGGCATGTATAAGTAGGCAATTCTGCTTTTATAATAAAAACCTTTATTTCTAAATTCGAGTTTAGAAATATTTCTATAGGATGCCTGTCTTTTTGCCCGCTTTTTCAAGCGCGGCGACCGCAGAATCCAAGTGTTCTTGGCTGTGTAGAGCAGTCAGTGAAATTCTGAGGCGGGCATGACCCATCTTAACCGTCGGATACCGAATTGCTTGAGCAAAAACGCCCTCCTCTAGTAATTCTTTAGAAAGATCTAGGGCCTGCATTTCGTTACCAACTATAATTGGAATTATCTGGCTTGTAGAGTTTCCAAGTTTAAATCCTAGCCTTTTGATTGCATCTGAAAAATAAAGGATATTCCATTGAAGCTTCTTTTGCAAATATCCGCTCTTTGCTATTGGAATAGCAGTGATTGCTGCAAAGCATAAGTGGTGAGGCAGGGCTGAAGTATAGATAAATTGCCTTGATCTATTGATTAACAATTCTCTAATTGGGAATGTAGTGGCTACATAGCCTCCAAAGCAACCTAACGCCTTACTCATACTGCTGACATGGATATCAAAGTTTACTCCCATTTTAGCTGGCATGCCTGAAAAGGAGGGGCCAAAGATAAAGTCACTATGTGCATCGTCAATAATGGTTATTGCATCATGATGGTCTGCTATGCTCTTTATTTGTGCTAGTTTTCCCGTGTCTCCGTCCATGCTAAAGATACCTTCTGTTATCACAATTTTTCTGCCGGCGCCTCGCTGCATTAGTTCTTGCAAGTGATCGGTGTCATTATGCCGAAAGACAACAATTGTCGCTCCGCTCAGCCGGCATGCATCGACTATGCTAGCATGGTTCAGCTCATCGCTAAATATTGTTGAGTTCTTGTCTGCAATGGTCGTTATTACGCCCAAGTTAGCAGTGTAACCTGTAGGATACAGAAGGGCTGATTCTGTCCTACGATGGAATGCAAGTAGACCTTCAAGCTCGATGATTTTTGGATGGTTGCCTGCAATTAACCTGGAAGCACACTGGGATACTTGTTCACTGAGTGCAGTGATAGTTTTCTCGATTACTTTCTTATTTTGAGAGAGCCCCAGATAATCATTGGAGCAAAGATTGATGACCTCCTTGCCCTCGACATTCGCCATCGGAACTCTAGCAACTACTGTCCTAAGACGACGATATAACCCGCTCTGTTCAAGTGAATCAAGCTGATCCTTAATGAAGGTGGTCTTATGGCTTGAGCCCAATTTCTTTTATCATCGCAATGTCCTTTTTGGCCGTGTTCCCTCCTGTTGTCAGGTAGCCACCGCTGATAATACCATTTGCTCCTGCCTTTAGAGCTAGTTTATCTTTATGCTTGAGATGCACCTCCCGTCCACCCGCTATCTTGAGAATAGTTTTTGGCATTATGAAACGCCACACTGCAACTGTCTTAATTGCCTCTAGAGGATCCATGGGCTTAACACTCCCAAGTGGAGTCCCTTCTCTACCTATGAGAATATTGATCGGAACCTCCTCAGGGTTGAGTAATGCAAGAGAGAAGGCTAGCTCCAGCCTTTGTCTAGGAGTTTCGCCCATACCTATGATACCCCCGGAGCACAACTGCAATCCCGCATGCTTGACAATTTTCGCAGTTTTTACTCTGTCAGAGAATTCATGCGTATTGCAGATATTAGGAAAATAGCTCTCTGCAGCTTCTAGGTTATGGTTGTAACGTTTAACTCCCAGCTTCTTTAGCTTTCTAGCCCTATCTAATGTCATAAACCCCAGAGAGACATTGACTTCGATATCCAATTTGGATCTAATCTCTTCTATCGTTTCACAGATCTGTTGAAAGTCCTTCTCGGGCGGTTCTCTGTAAGCGCACACTAAACAAAAACTTGCGGCACCCTCTTCTTTGGCCTTTGCTGCCCTCTCAACCAACTCTTCTTTTGACAATAAGGGATATTTGTCAATACGAGTATTGTAGAAGGAGGATTGTGCACAAAATGAGCAATCCTCTGGACATCTGCCAGATTTTGCATTTACCAGAGCTTCGACATCTACAGTATCGCCGTTAAACGTTCGAGTGATAGTATTAGCACAGTCAGCGAGGAACATGATGTCATCAGTGTCAAGCAGACGCCCTGCTTCTTCAAAGGTAATTGAGCGACCCGCGAGTACTTTTTCCGTACAACCCCGAATGAAGGCCAAATCCGTCATAACGTCAGGCAAGTTAGAGCCGGTAATTAAAATTTCTGTCTGAAAGCCCGGTTCTAGGAAGATATTTCTAAATTCGAATTTAGAAATATCTTGTGAGAGTCTGTATGGTGCGTATTTAGACCAGAATTAAAATACCCCAAAATAGAACCATGCATGTCCTCTTAATTGCATAGCTACTGCCTAGAACAAAGACCCATTGTCGCATCAATTATTGGCCTAAAGGCTTTGTGGTCGCACACCTAATTAAAAATAGGTGATCTTGAACCTGCCCCAGCCGTCTGGTGAGATTGGAACATGTACGAGCAAAAAAGATCTTTTTTGAAGAAAGATCGATGTGTAACGAACCTATCAAGTTACGTGCTTGTCAAAAAATAAGGTTAAAAGGGCCCGCTCCGGAGAGCCAAAAAGGGCCACCGGTTGATAGATCATTTCTTGCTAGGTATGGAAACCAGAAATGACGGTTTTCGTTACGTAAGTGGGGATCGCAAAACAGTTCAAAAATGGAACGCTTTCTATCCTGTACAAAAATGAGTACCTTTTTTCTACTCTTGACTTTTGGAAATAACGAGCTCAATGTCCATTTATTCATGCAACCCTTTTTGAACACTTTTCTTGACAACGAGCCAATTATAGGGGAGCACTCACGATGATACATGAAATATGCCTTTGCATATTTGCGTGTAAGCACAGAAGAACAAACTGTCCAGAATCAGAAGCTTGCACTCGAAAAATGGGCGCAAGTAAATGACTACCTGATCCTTGACTCTTTTGAAGATCCTGCAATAAGCGGTAAGGTCCCCGCTACTCAAAGGCGTGGATTTCAGGAAATGCTTGAATTGGTAAAAATGACTGGAGTTGACGCTATTTTAGTTTATGAATTATCGCGAGTTGGAAGAACTTTCTGGGATACACTAGATGCCATAAAGGCAGTAGAGCGGTATGCTTCTTTGATTTCATGCTCGCCTAGGGAATCTTTTCTCCAAACTACAGAAGCTAGTATCAGAAAGCTTATGATCGGCATCCTGACTTGGGCTGCCGAGAGAGAACGCGAGCTACTAGTCCAGAGGACAAAAGATGGGATGGATCGAGCCAAAGCGGCAGGGAAAGATATCGGTCGGCCCCAAAAGATAATTGATAAGGATAAACTTATTAATTTACTTGCAGAAAATAACTCAAAAACAAAAATAGCCAAGAGTCTAGGTGTGTCAAAAGCTACACTATACAAGAAATTGAGAGAATTAAGATAGTTTCTCCATTTTTCTCAACAACTTAAGCTGTACATTGAGCAGCTTCTCGAGATCTCTCTTTGTAATACCAAGAGGCGGGATCAAGAGCATAATATTGCCAAGAGGCCTCAGATGTACGCCCATCTTTAGTGATTGTTGCATTACAAAGTAGTTTGTGATCTCTTTATTTTTCAAGGTGAGTAGGGGCTTGTTATTCTTTGCCAGCTCAATTCCTACAAGAAGACCCTTATGTCGGATATCAGCAACGATGGAAGACTTCGAAAATTCAGGCAGCCTTGATGATATATATTCAGTGCTCACTTTTATTTGCTGAGAGAGATTACGGTTTTGGTAGTTCTCTATGTTTGCGAGAGCAGCTGCACATCCTACAGGATGTCCAGTAAAGGTGTGACCGTGGTATAGGTGTTTGTTGTGACTATACTTTCCCAAAAAGGCATCAAAAATACGGCGTGTAACAAGAGTAACAGCTAGCGGAAAGTATCCTCCAGTCAAAGCTTTTCCAAAGCATACAATGTCTGGTCGCGAATTCTGTGCAACATATTCTATGATGTTGCCAAGCCTTCCAAATCCGGTTGCAATCTCGTCTAGAATCAGCAATACATCATAATCTCTACACAGCTTTGCTATTTTTCTCTGATATCCTGTAGGAAAAATAATTGCTCCCCCTGCGATCTGAGCCCCGCTTTCCATTATCAGCGCAGCGCATCGATCCTTGTGTAGTTTAAGGGTACTCTCGGTTTTCTCAAGACACCACTTTACTAAATCGCTTTCATTTGTAAATTTGCTTCCATAGAGGAGAGGGCTTGGCACTCTGTGCACATTCAGCAGGAGAGGTCTGTATGCTCTGAAAAAATTCTCAATGTAACCAAGAGACATAGCGCCAATTGTGTCACCATGATATCCGTGCTCCAGCGAGATGAAATCCTTCTTTTGATGTTTGCCCTTATTACGCCAATATTGGAGCGCTATCTTCATTGCAACCTCAATTGCCGTTGAGCCGTTGTCCGTATAGAAAACCTTGTGCATCCCCCTTGAAAGCCTGACTAGTATTTCGGCAAGCATTGTGGATGGAGCGTTGGCAAAGCCAAATAGAGTAGAATGCGGGACCTTTTTTAGCTGATCTATCATCGCCTGAACAACTTTGTTGTGTGTATGGCCCCATACATTGCACCACATGCTGGCGCTGCCATCGAGATATCTTCTTCCTTTACTGTCAACTAGGTAAAAGCCATCTCCTTTGACGATTACTCTATTGTTCCATTTCGTCCAATCCCTCATTTGAGTATACGGATGCCAAACAAACTCTTTGTCCGCCTTTGCCAGATCCAATTCGGTGATATCCATGTTTTATGCTCAGCTGTAATAATATTTCCATGCCTGGTATCTTCGTAACAGGGACAAGTACAGGAGTGGGCAAGACGGCAGTTGCTGCAGGTCTGGCCTGGGCACTGAGGAAGCGGAAAATTGATGTTGGCGTGATGAAACCTTTTGCAACCGCTAACAGAGTTTTTTCAAGAAAGTATAAGTCTCAAGATACTGCAATACTTGCCCGGGCCTCTGGAGTAAACGATCCTGACTGTATCATCAACCCATTTTTTTACTCAATAGCTGCATCGCCTTTGGTAGCGGCAGAGCTAAAGCATAGCCCTCAAGTCGATATAGAAAAAGCCTTGCAGAAGCTGAAAAAACTTGAAAGAAAACATCATTTTCTAATTGCTGAAGGGATAGGTGGTATCATGGTTCCCTTGACTGAAAATGAGTTTATTGTAAATTTTGCAAAGCGAGCAAAATTGCCCTTAATTATCGTCTCAACGCCGAAGCTTGGGACCCTCAACCATACATTGCTGACAGTAATGGCATGTAAAAAGTTCCGCCTCAAAATTGCGGGAATAATTTTGAACAAAACATCGAAAAAACCTGACATAGTGGAGCAAAAAACAGCAGAAATTCTTCAGAGGCTCACACATATCAAAGTATTAGCTGTGGTCCCATTCTCAAAAGGAGCAAATTATGCTTGTATTGGCAAGGTGATGGAAGATAATTTGAACTTTGAAATGTTATTGTCCATGTAATAGCTTGAGTCCACGCTCTCCCTTGTGAGCGAGAAAGGCATTGATATCTATGATGATCCTCGAATATGGAAAAAGGTTTGAGCCAACATAATAATTTTTATGATCTATTTCTAGTCGCTTTGCAGACACAGTCCATATATTTGCATCGTGAGGCTGGACAGATTTAGCATCTTTTATCTTTCTAAGTGCCTCATTTCCTTTTATTATTTGAATGACTAGAGTTTTATCTGGGCTCTTATTCAGCATTTTCAGAGAAGGAATTACTAGATCCAACTCTGCACCTTTCCAAGTGACCTTTCTCTCCGAAGGAAGCAAGGAAACGGTCAGCAGAAAATGGAGCAATGCTTCACACAAATTTGCGAATGACTCGTCATCCAAATTATTCGTCATCCTTTTTTTAGATTCTTCAAGAATTTCATTGCAGCGCCGTTCCGACATTTCTATCTCGTTAATCACTTCCATGCGGATTTTATCTTTGCCAATCTTGGCAATGGCCGAATATAGAATGTCTTTAATGTCTGCGCTCACAAAATACTGCGTACAAGCTAGGTTTATTAAATCTGTCATAGATTACTGTGTATATGACCCGGAGAGTTGCCATAGGTCTACTCATAGCTTCACTGATACTCCTGTTAGTCTATGGAGCAGACTTTGCTGCTGCATCCTTCTCTCCACAAAGTCAAGGTTTCTTACCTTTTGACGAGGCCATTAGAGGCGTAGCCTTTGGTGGAGGCGCAGTCATAATGTCAATAATTGCCTTCGTAATCACACGGAAGGAATATTCTCCTATTGTTTCCGTGCTCTTGTTTGTCAACGGAGGTCTCATCATTGCAGGAATGATTGCGGTTGTTGCACAAGGCTCAGTAGCATCACAAGATACCTCAAGCATATTGCGCTCCATTGGCTCCACAATAGCAATGGGGGTACTCTTAATAGGACTAGGCGCTTGGAAGCTTGTAACAGACAGAAAAATACTCGCCTCAAGGAGAAAAGAGCCAGCTCAGAAATGAAACAATGCATTGTTTTTGGCTTGACGCATCAAGCAAGACTCCGAACGAAGGACTAGTGTAGAGGGCAGCTGCATCAACGGGTGCAATGTGGCCTTTACAAGCAATTAAGCAAAATGACTTGAGACCCTCTTCAAGCAGAGGTAGCGAGTAACATTTTATACAATCTTGGCGAACCTATTGGTGTCATGAAGACAGTGATTCTTGCAGGGGGTTTTGGAAAAAGACTAAAGCCGCTCACCGACACGAGACCGAAGCCAATGATAGAGGTTCTTAATATTCCAATTATCGAATGGCAGGTACGATGGCTCAGAAGATTCGGCATGAAAGACTTTGTAATATGCGCAGGATACATGAAAGAGATGATAGTTGACCATATGGGCGATGGTGCAAGATTTGATTCTCGAATTGAGTATTCATTCGAGGAGAAGGCGCTGGGAACCGGCGGCGCGCTTTTGAACTCTAAAGAACTACTTTCTGACCTAGATTCTTTTTTTGTACTAAACGGAGATGTCCTCACAGAGCTTGATCCAAATAGATTATTGAATAGTGGAAATTCAAATGTGCTTGCGGTCGTTCCCCTCCGAAGCCCATTTGGAGTAGTTGAACTCGATGTGAATTCCAAGGTCCGTGGATTTATTGAAAAACCGGAAATCTCAGACAAGTGGATCAATGCTGGCTTATATCGCTTCACTCAAGGAGTTTTTAGTTATCTGCCTCAGGAAGGCAATATCGAAGTTACTGCTCTTCCGGAGCTTGCAAAAGATGGAAAGCTCATAGCTGTTAAATATAAGAATGTTTTCTGGCGCTCAATTGATTCCCATAAAGACATCGAAGAGGCATCCAAAGAGATTAGGGAAGCAAAATTATTATGACTGTTGAAAAACTGGGATACAGTCTCGGCCCATTATTATCCATGAAGGAGGTTCTCCTTTGTGCCAAAATGGCTGATCAGCAAGAAAGCGTTGATTCATTGTGGGTTCCGGAATCCTGGGGTCGAGAATCATTTTCAACTCTAGGCGCAATCTCTCAGATCACCAAAAAAGTACGCCTTGGGACGTCTATTGTTAATATTTATTCAAGGACGCCAGCAACTGTTGCCATGGCGGCTGCCAGCCTTGACACGCTTTCAGATAATAGAATAATTATAGGTCTTGGAGCAAGCACCGCAGCCATTGTTGAGAACTGGCACGGTGTTCAGTTCGACAGGCCTGCCAGCCGAATGAAAGAATACATTGAATGTCTTAGACTCATGATTAAGGGCGACAAGGTAGAGTATGACGGCAAATTTTTTAAAATAAACAATTTCAAAATATTGCACCAGCCCCAAAGAACGCATATTCCAATTTTCATGGCTGCTGTCAACAAAAAAATGATATCGATGGCATCTGAGCTCGCAGATGGCATATTATTATATTTGAGGCCGCTTGAGGAGTTGAAAAGGACTGCAGTTGAATTAAAGCAGGCTACAAAACAAGGGGGCTTTGAAATTGCTTGCTCGTTTATATGCGCGGTATCGAATAAGAACCCAGAAAAAGCCAGAGATCGTGCAGCAACTACTCTTGCGTTTTATACCGCAGTCGGAAAGTATTATAGCAAGTTTCTTGCCCAGAATGGCTTTAAGACCGAAGTTGATGAGATAACTTCAGAGTATAGGAATGCAGGTGCAGAGAGTGCAGCAAAATTTGTTTCTGATAGGATGCTCAGCTCGCTTGTAATTTGCGGTACTAGCGAAGAGTGTAGAGAATCACTTTCAAAATTTCTTTCGACGGGAATTACTCTACCAATTCTCCAGTTTAACCCTGTAGGGGACTCAGAAAGCTCATTTAAGGAGATGCTATCAACCTTCTAAAATGCGCAAGGTAGCAGTCTCCTCATGGGCAACCTCAACATTTACCAAAGGCTCAAAAATGTCTCTATTTGAGCTGGCCTGTGAGCCTTCAGTACAGCTAATAAGGGAGAGCGGCATTTCTTCAAAGGAAATTGATGCTGTCTTATTTTCTAGCTGTGCAAGTGACCAATACAGCTCTTCCATAATATCTGAAATGCTTGGTATACGCCCAAAGATTTCATATCGTATAGACAATCTCTGCAATTCAGGCACAAATGCTGTGGCTTCTGCTTTTGCAATTATTGCAGCTGGCCTATGTAACTCGGTACTAGTGGTTGGCGCAGAAAAGTTAGACAGTCCTGGTAACAAGCTTTTGTGGGACGTCACTCGAGGATCATTTATGTTTCCGGTACACTGGGCCGCAATGTTTGCGAAAGCCCATATGAGTAAATATGGCACAACTGAAGAACAGATGGCTATGGTTTCTGTTAAGAACCATAAGAATGCCACTAAAAACCCACTCGCCCTTTTTGGAAAGGAAGTTGCCTTACAAGAAGTGATGAATTCAAAAAAGATAGCCTCTCCTATCAAGCTACTAGATTGTTCTGCCCCCTGCGACGGCGCTTCTGCGATATTATTAGTATCTGAAGAAAAAGCACGTAGCTTCGAGAACCCTGTCTTCATAAAGGGAATAGGTCAGCAAACAACCTCAGCCAGCTTTGCAAAAGCTACAGCTGACCTGACAACAATTGAGGCGGCCACGCTGGCCGCTCATAGAGCTTTTGAAATGTCAGACACAAAACTATCGGAGATAGATGTAGCAGAAGTGCATGATGCATTTACAATTCTTGAAATCTTAGCATATGAGGACTTAGGGTTTGCAAGGAAGGGCGAAGGAGGCAAATTCGTTAACCAAGAGCAAATAGTGATAAACCCAAGAGGAGGTATAATTGGATGCGGCCATCCTGTTGGAGCCACCGGCGTGGCTCAAGTTGCAGAAATCGCATCTCAGCTTGCTGGGAAAGCAGGAAATAGGCAAGTAAGGAACTGCAAGACAGGACTTGTTCACAATCTGGCCGCAGCTGGCTCTTCAGCGTCAGTAATTGTCATGGGTGTGTCATGATCTCTTGCAGGAATTCATTGAAAGCTTGAATAAAGGAGAATTTCGGCTACCAGTATGTACTTGCTGCAAGGCTAAAGTCTGGCCACCGTCTCGTTATTGCCCTCAATGTCTTTCAAAGACATCACTTCAAAATATTGATACAAGGGGAATTTTGATACATTTCTCACAGTCATATCTCAAAGGAATGGAAGGTTACTATGGTCTTGTCGAAATGTCAGGAATTAAACTCATTGGATCGTTTGAGAACCTTGAATTGAAAGAGGGCTTAAAGGTGAAAATGGTGAGGTGCGGCGTAAGCTCTGATGGGACTCCATATTATTTTTTTGAACCAATCAAGGGCTGACATTAATATATGCTAGCGAATAACCCTCTAGGATGAATACGTATGAGTTATGACCGGTTCGTAGACGAGAGACTCCTCACAAGCCGCGACGCTCTCAATAGGCTACAAATTAAAATGAAGGTACTTCAAATCGATGAAAATGCTCGTGATTTTTCACAGCGCTTTGGCCGTAGGGTGCTTGTCCAGAAGGTACTTTTGACTATCAAATACAATGATACTGAAGAAGTTGAAGAGAAGGAACTTGACGTAGAGGAGATTGAAAAGAGGATAAAAAAAGAAAGGCTCTTTAGTTCGTCGAATCGCTGGCTTGCTTCAAGTGATACCAAGAATGGTTATGTGGTTTCAAGCCGACACCTGGATTTGCTTGCTGACGCAATTGCCCTTGATATAATTTCAATTTGAAAACATTTCACAACTCGATTTTTGAAATATTGCGTTAGGAAGTTATCCAGCTGTACCTAAGGCATTAGGCTAAAACTTATGATGAATGGATTCCAAAAAGAACCATTATGATTACAATCATAGCGCCGCTCGTCAGACTCGAACTGACGACCCACTGGTTAACAGCCAGTTAAGCTTCGGAGCACAATATCGTGCAGTGAATTTGCTCTACCATGCTGAGCTAGAGCGGCGCACTATTACAGCAAATCCAAGGACAAAATAAATCTTTGGGCTTGCTTAGTTATTCTATACCTTCTCCTTTAGAGTATACGTAAAGCCCGTCGAGGAATACTCGCTGGTCTTTTCCTTTTGTCTTTGTTGACAGTTCAATGTTAGCAGCCGTCTGGGAAACATCCTCGAGGCTAGGACCCTGAATGACGACATCCTCCCCTACGACGCTCACTTTAGTAGCTTCTCCTATTATTTGAGAAATCCTTGCTGACCTTTCCCCAAAAAAGTTCTCGACATATACCTCTTTACCCTTTACTTTTACAGATATTGGAAAGTGAGCAAATATGATCTTCAGCTTATACGTATAGCCTTTCTCGACACCTTTTATCATTGCTGTGATTATGCTGCGCGCGGTATTTGTGACAGCAAGGTCGCGCTTTCGAGTTCCATATGGTTTTATTGTTATCTTATTGCCTTCTACTGTAACTGTGGCTGGAAGCTTTGTGAAATCCTTCTTTACCTTGCCAAGTTTGCCCTTGACCTCTATGAAGTTACCTTCCTTTCTTATCGTGACGCTAGCAGGAGCTTCAACTTCTGCTGTTATTTGCTGCTCAGTAGACGTAGCCAACCAAAACTCCTCCGAGGTTCTGCGTCTGCGCTTCATGGTGGGACATAATGCCCTTGCTGGTGGATACAAGAAGTATGCCCATCGTGTACGCCGGCAGGAATTGTTTTTCCCATCCAAAGTATCCGTTCTTTTTAACTGAAAACCGCGGCGTAACTATGCCACACTTGTTTATCTTGGCTAAAAGCTGAATTCTAAACTTGCCGGCTCGCCCGTCATCAATCTGCTCAAATTCCCCAATGTAGCGATGTTTCTGCATTACGCGCAGCACTTCACTCGCAAACTTGGATGCAGGAATTACTATGCACTCTCTTTTTCTTCTCGACTCGTTATTGTATATGGTTGTAAAGAGGTTAGATAGAATATTTAATGCTGGCAATTTCTCTTTCTTCACCTACTCGTACTTGGTAAAACCTATGCTATTTGCAACTTCTCTAAAGCACTGTCTGCAAAGCATCAAGTCGTATGTGCGTATCAGTCCATTATATGAACCACATCTTTTGCACCATCTTCCGCCCTTGCCATGGGAAAGCTTTTTTCTTCCTGTCAATTCGTACTCTCTAGGCTTTGGCATTTTTTTATTCAACCTCTATTCCATATTCCTGTTTAAAGAATTCTATTGCCTCTTCTCTGTTTATCCTATGTGTCTTGCCTATCTTGGCGCTCCTTCTACTCTTCTTAGCGATCCTATATCCAGGCCTGTTTAGCACAACGTTAATGTCCATGCCAAAGATACCGATGTCAGGATTATACTTTGTACCTGGGATGTCAATGTGCTCATGTATGCCTATAGAGATATTCCCATAATTATCAAATGATGACGCTTTGAGTACATTCCTCTTTGCGGCTATTACGCGTTTTAGGAATTCAATTGCCGGCTCTCGCCTGAGGGTTACAACTACCCCTATGGGCTCACCCTTATGAATACCGAAGTCCCTTACAGTCTGTTTCGCTCCACGTACAGCTGGCTGTTGATTTGTTAGCTCAAGCAGAGCGTTCTTTGCTTTGTCTATGGGCTCGCCGGACCTGCCGACTCCAATGTTTATCACTACCTTATGTACGTTTATCTTTTTCATATCATGTTGCTGCTGCATTTGCTGCTTGCTCAACTTAAGTCACCCTAATCACTGGTCTGTCAGTTCCGACAGCCATTACCATTTCAACTGGCAATTCTACTGATTTATCGTCAAATGAAACAAGTGCTCGCTTTGGAAGAGAGAAGACCCCGTCTTGAATGTCTTCAATCTTTCCGACAGCACCAGCATTTTCGCCTCTAATGATAAGTGCTGTAACACCTTTTTCAAA
The DNA here is from genome assembly GCA_030861865.1 of Thermoproteota archaeon. Classification (GTDB taxonomy): domain Archaea; phylum Thermoproteota; class Nitrososphaeria; order Nitrososphaerales; family Nitrososphaeraceae; genus Nitrososphaera. The sequence continues at coordinate 13,123 of JALZEV010000138.1, forward strand.
AGCAATATGGTTAGTGATATTGACCGCCGGCAGACTTACAACGCCAGTGTCACCAACCTTCAGGTTTTGGTCACTTATGAGGGTCTTGCTGTCATGGAAGCCATATTGCGTCTTTTTGCCCCTAATACTAGTCTTGCTTGTAATCTTGATCAGCTTCAGTCCTTTTTCTGATTCCTCAATTGCAATTGGAGACAATGACACACCATTCTTTGGGACCATCCTGTATGCTTGACCCATTGCTAGCTCAACTACATCCATCAGTCCAATAGCAAAATTGGGATCGTGTCTTATCACTCCGTCCACCTTGACCTTATCAGCCTTTAAAATTCTGTCTACTTCGTATCCTGTACTTGCAACCTTAAGCACGTCACGCAACACTATGCCTAGAGGGTAGGCCCTCTTACCGGGGTGAGGACCTGGGTTGACCCTCATGACAAATTTGCCTTCTTTTCTCTTAATCGCCCAGAAGGTAGGTGCTAGCTGTCTTTTGACCCTAGTATCACGACCTTTCTTGGCCATTATTCATTATCCTCCTCCTTTTTCTTCTCTTTTTCTTCTCTTTTTTCCGAAGCGGCTGCTGACTCTCCCTTAGTTGCTCCTTGGAGCTTACTTGATCTATAGTCGTCGTCAAGGTTTAGAGAAATAACCATCACATTTGAAGAATGAATGGGGACCTTGACTTGACCTCCACGAATTTTCTCTCTTTGGATACCTTCAATGCGTAATGTCGCATCCTCGGTGTTTACCTTTTCGACTTTTCCTTCTACTCTCTTGTATTCTCCTCGCATTACCCGGACAGAATCACCCTTTACCACGCGTATGTTCTTTCTTCCATACTGTTTGCGCAGTGACTCTTCTAGTACCGCGCCAACCATCCTATCGCGCTGGTGCTTAGGTATATGGATCAGTTTTGGATTAATACCTCTCATTATTTTCACCTATACTATCATGCCCGCCAAGTTGGCTATTCTTGGCCACTTCTCTGCAGCCTCTGATGCTACTGGTCCTTTAATGTCTGTTCCTTTAATTTCGCCTTCCGGTGTCACAAGAACTGCAGCATTGTCTTCAAAGGCTACTCGCACACCGTTAAGCCTCCTTATTGGGTACTTCTGCCTGACAATGACTGCACCAAAAATCTGCTTGCGCAGCTCTGCCGGACCTTTCTTGACAGTCACAGTAACGAAATCGCCAACTGCTGCTGCCGGCTGCCTGGAGTGCCTTCCTTTGTACCTTGTTACCTGCGCAATGCGCAATATCTTCGCACCAGTATTGTCAGTGCACACTAGGCTTGCGGTAACGGGAATGGCCCTCGTAATATAGGGTCGGAACTCTTCGACTCCTTTTGCAGAAACTGCTCTTGACTTAGCTCCTGCTGCCATCCTCTGTGTTCGCCTCAATCACTACGAATGAAACTGTCTTTGCAAGCCGTCTGCACTCTGCAATCCTTACTTCCTGGCCCTCTTTTACCTCGAGGCAGGATGGAAGATACGCATGTACTTTTGATTTGCTTCTCTGAAAACGCTTGTACTTTGCGACCCCTATAGGGTATTCCCTTGATACTACGACCATCTTAGGTGCCTTTGAGCTCGACACAGTGCCTGCCAACAATTTGCCTCTTATAGACAGTCTACCGTGGAACGGACAGAATTCGTCTTCACAAGCCTTCCGAGGGGAAGCAACTGAGACACCAATGTTTCTAACCATAATTTATCATATCACCCATTGTTTAACCGTGAAATACGATCCTCAGGTCTTCCTATCAATGCAGAACCACTTATAAAGCAAGCGCAAGAATGTGTTTGAAGCTGGAGTCTTTTTGCTGCCCTTTTTGCTACCTGCCTTACAAGGGAATCTTTCCTTATGAACATTGTATTCTTCGTTTCAAATACAATTGTGCCGACGACGCCCTGTAAAGTTGAATCTGAAGATTCAAGTATTTTTGCCTGAAGGCCCACGATGCCACGCGAGAGAACGGTTTGGCAGTTTGGAGTCATTTCTGCCTCTTTCTCTCATTCATTATTGTGTTCATGCGAGCAATATCTCGCCGGAGCCATCTAATACTGCCTGTCTGCTTCTTAAGGGTGCCCTTTGACTTTTCAAGCTGAAGCTTTCCAAGATCAGTTTTGAGCTCGGCAAGCTTGTCACTTAGATCCTGGTCGTTCATCTCTCGTAATGTCTTTACCTTAAGTCTCGCCATCCTACTTGCCTCCTCTATGTTCTTCAACCGCTTTTGACGCCTGTTGTTCGTTCTTGGAGGATTCTTCGGTTTGGGGATTTGGCTGAGCTTCTGACGCCTGCACGTCTGTCTCTCCATTCTTAAACTCAAATTCTTGAGGTAGTGATACCTTGGATGCAATTCTCAGCTGAATTCCCATTAGACCCATCTTGGTTAACACGTGCGTAATCCCTGTCTTGACTATTTTATCGGAGATGTCGCCACTCTTTGGTACAATGCCGAGTGTATGTTTTTCAAAGTGAGCGCGCTCTGTTCTAAGTTTTCCGGAAATCATGACCTCAACTCCCAGCGCGCCGGCGCTCATTATAGTATTGAGCGACCACATGGCTGCCCGTCTAAATGCGGTGCCTCTCTCAATTAGCTGAGCAATTCTATTACACATTATCTGCGGATTAAGCTCAGGATTTGGAATTTCAAGAACTGAAATCTGAGGGTTTTGCAGGCCAAACTTTTGCTCAATCTTGGTCATGAGCTCCTTGATGCCAACACCTTTCCTGCCAATGGCAAGCCCAGGCCTCGTAACGTAGACAGTTATCCTTGCCCCGACAGGAGTCTTTTGCACCTCAATGCCTCCATACCCTGCATCCTTGAGCTCTTCAGCGAGAAATTCATTGAGCTCCATGTTGCGAAAGTTATTCTTAATTACATTTTTGACCGCACTCATTCTTTATCGCTTGCCTCCTGTGCAACAAGCTCTACATGAACCAAAGTGTCAAACTTTGGACTTGATCTGCCCATTGCCCGTGGCTGGAACCGCTTAAGTTTTGTGCCCTTATGTACTGATGCACTCACAATTCGCAGTCTGTCAAGATCCATACCCTTGTATTCAGCGTTAGATTCAAGATTGTCTAAAATTCTCAGGAATTCATATGCAGCTTTTTTGGGGAATCTGCCAGCAAAAAATCCATCACGGATATTCGACCTGTGTGCCACCTCATTATTGTAGCGACGATACGGAATCGCTTCTTTGCGGGAAATAACATTCTCAAGTAACGTCCGTGCCTTTTCAATTGAGCTGCCTTTAATGGCGACAGCTATCTCCCGGGCATGTTTATGAGATATATCTTTTTCTCGTATTGAAGCACGTACATGTTTTGTTTTATCGTAACTTTGAAAGGCATAACCAAACTGCGGCATACTTATCACTTTAGTGGAACGTACAGGCTCGACCTAGACGCGCCTACGCCCGGTGTACCGTGCTGAACACGCTTGTTTGTAATCGCATATTCCCCGAGGTAATGTCCTATCATTTCTGGTTTCATGTTAACCTGTACGAAATCCTTGCCGTTATGAACGTAAATAGTCAGACCAACCATGTCAGGAAGAATAATCATATCACGGGCATGTGTTCTCAATTGACCCTTGAGCTTTCCGTCTCTCGCGAGTTTAAGCTTCTCTCGAAGCTTTCTCTTTTCGTCATTCATATAAGAGCTGACGCGCTTATCAAGCGATCTGCGCTGTCTTGAATTGAGAAGAGGGAGCATATTCTCTATTGAAAGCGATTGCAATTGTTCAAGAGTGTAACCTTTATACTTAAACTCACGTACCAATTAGATCACTGCCTCTCTGGCTTCTAGGCCACTTTTAAATCTAACGAGAAAAGAAGCATTTTCTATACTAAAGCCAACTTCGTTGCAAGATCTCTTGCTCCTTCAGGTGACTTGAACTTGACAAAGGCTTTCTTGCCGCGAATTGTCCTGGTAGTGTTAACCTCCTCGATGTCAGCCTCATAGAGTATATTGATGGCATCGATGATCTGCTTCTTGGTAGCCTTTTCTGCCACGATGAAAGCAAGCTTGTTCTCTTTTTCTATCTGGTTGAACGTCTTTTCCGTAACATATGGAGCGAGTATCATAGTTGATGCTTGCCCTGAAGTCATATCGCTCTTTGGCGGAGGCGCAGCAACTTGTTTCTTTTGTGCTACAGGTCCTCGCTTCATTGCTCTTTCCTTGCTCACTTTCCAATAACCTCCAATACCTTGTGCACAGGCGCCTGCAGCCTTTTCATATATTCAATTGCACCCCGAGAGAAGACTGTTAACCTTATCGGCTTTGAACCAGGCACCAGATCAACGATGCTTACATCCTTGGCATGCTTGATCTCAACGCCTATTATTGACTGGGAAAGCCCAACAAGTTTTGAGTCGTTTTCGACTATGATGAGGGCACTTGTTCCAGACCGAGCTGACCTTCCCCTGCGCCTTGGGGTTCCTGACCTTGACTTTCGCACCATACTTGCCCGAGCAATGTCGTCTCCGAGCCCAACATGTATCAGCGCTTTCCTGAGATCTTTGGTTTTTGCTATTGATTCAATATCGTTTGAAACAACTAGAGGAAGTTTGACGTCATTACCTATCTTGTGGCCACGTCGTTGTACCAGCTCCTTTTTGGCTGTAGCTGCTATTGCAGAGCAAAGCCCAAGCTGTTTTTCTTTACGGTTGATTTTTTTGTAAATGATTTTCCAAGATTCTGGCGGATGGGCAAGCCGTCCATGCCTTACGCCAGCAACTCCTGCAGCCTGGCCTGCCCTAGAAAAGCCTTCTCCTCGAGCCCTTGCAAGGCGGGCAATCCCAAGTCCTGTATTGCGCGACTCAGCACTGACCATCTCTCCAGCTGCCGGATATCGTCCCTGTCTTTGGTACGAATGCGAAAGGACGTTTACGTATACTTTATGAATCACTTCAGGCCGGTATGGGGTGTCAAAGACTGCAGGTAGTTCTATCTCATCAGATTCTGTGCCATCTAGTCGAATAACTTGGGCTTTCATTTCACAACTACCTCCAAGACCTTTGGCTCAAGCACTTTCTTCGACACACCGCGTACCGGCTGTCTCATCTTTATGAGCCTCTTTGGAACGCCGGGGATTGAACCTCTTACTACAATATAGTCGCCTCTAACTAGCCCAAAGTGTTTAAAGCCACCTGGGGGGTTTATTGAATTCTCTGCGTCCTTATCCGTGTTTGAAATTATCAATATCCGCTTGTTGTATTCAGTTCTCTGATGGAATCCCCTCTGACCCTGCCTAGCGACAGTATACATGACTACAGCTGGCGAGATTGGACCCAATGTACCGACAGCGCGGACACTCTTTCTTGATTTGTGTTGTTTTCTCTTGACGCCAAACCTGGTAATGGGACCTTCTATTCCTTTGCCACGAGTTATACCAAAAACGTCAATATTTTGTCCAATTTGAAAAACATCAGTTATTTTTATTTCCTTTCCGAGAATGCTTCTTACATAATCATATTGCGACCTAGCGTCCTCGCCAGAAACTGCCACTTCAAAAACAAAAGGTACTTTTTGTGCAAGGCCGATTGAATTTGGAGAGACTGCAACAACTGCCATCACGTCGCTTGCACTATTAAGGAGGGATTCTGCCTTTGACAATCCATCATCCCTACTCTTCGCATCAAATTTGCGTGACAGCTCTTTGGGTAGGTCCTTTGCATAGAGATCAAATATGGCATGCTGACCGTAAAGATCATGTTTGTAGCCGCGAATACCGATAATCTTGAGCGGGGGCGTCGCAATTACAGTAGAAGCATTCAACAGCTGCTTGCCAAAATTTGGAGTCTTCTCCCTATCATCGACTGTCAAGATCTGAATGCCGCCAGCTTTGAAACCTGCAAAACCTAAAAGAGAACTCTTCTCTGCTGCAAGTTGGGGCCAGGTTCTCACTCTCGCCTCCAAACTCTTAGCTCTTGCTCTTGGTCTAAAAGCAATGCTACCCCTTCTTGGGGCACTATACTTACGATGACCCATAGATACTGCACCACACTGGCTCTCCCTTTAATAAGTCATTTGAACCCAAGCAGATAGTAATATTAAATACCTGACAAACATGAAAATCGGAGAGTAAATATTCAGAATGGGTATTCTCAGATTGTTACATGGCTGTACGGCGTAGCAGGGTAATACATAAGTCTACACATAGAGACAGATAGAGACAGACAGAGACACACGCGCATATACGCGCTACTAATGAAAGCAATGAGTAGCCCTCGTAGACTAGGGCAAATTTTTATGGCTTATGGTCTAAACTCTTGTGCAAATTGAGCTCATTGTCAGACTTGAAGAATTTGCCACATGCATGGCATACAAATGGCTGGGTTATCCTAGCCCGGGGATTAGCTTTGTCGCCGCTGTCGGTAGTCGGACCAATGCTGGAAGCTGACATATTACTAATAACTCATGTAGGAGCAGTATTAAATTTATAAGTTACAGTAGGGTTCTAGGTAGAAGATACTCTTTTTATAATAAAATCGGATACCAGGTTAGTGTTGCTAGGTTGTATATGTTTCTATGGAATGAGAAGATATACATCTCGAATTGATAATTATTCTAGTATATCTTCCCATACAGGTTGGTTTGCTTAATCCCAATATCTTGTCTGTGGCCGAACAAGAGCAAGTGATGAAGATGGCTGGACTATTCAAGATAGATACCATTACTTAGGAAGCAAAATACAGCAAATACTTGGCGACTGCAATTTATAGCGGTTCATTAAAAATGCGAAAAATTTCATCGCGGTGTTTCACATAGACCGGAATTTCATTAAATAGTCCAGTCTCCTTTTCTTAGGTTATTTACAGACCGTCAGTTCACGCGTAGCATATGCTTCGCGGCTTGAAGATTTCCTAGAGAGTCTAGTGACACAACACGTTGTCGATCCTTGCTGAGGTTATATTGGCATTCCTCCTAAATGCTAAAAGCTTAACTATCTATAATTTGACTATTAAAGTTTGATTTATAATATTGGCTCAGGTGTGCCAGAGCATGCAGTGGGTCTTGAGGCACGTAGTGTCCATTGCAGTTTACCCCATGCTTATATCTGAAGAATAGATTCTTCAGAATCGGACGAGCGTACTTCCGGTAGCTATTGACTCGAGTTTCGAGATAGGTTGGCCTGTCATAGTATCTCTTTGAAAATCTTACGCTGAGCAGAATGTTAGGTTAACTGTAAAGTGCTATTCAATATGGCTAGAGTTCCAAGTACTGCTTCTTCGAGTCTTACAGTTTCAGTGCCTTGATTTGGAAACATGTTTACAATATATTCGTAAGGTCTGATGCTGGCACATTCCTTGTCGAGGATCTGATGAAGACCGTGCTTGGGCGATCCAAACACAACTAGAATGTTCTGAACATTTTTGGTGTGTTCAGCAAGTCCGGCCTCAATATTTTTAAAGTAGCGACCCTTTCTCGACGTAATGATTATAGCGGTTTTTTCAACACTTGTGAGAAGCTTCGAAATTGAAGGAACCTCTTTTACTTCATAGCCCCAATAATCAAGAATGTCTTGCTCTCTTGCTTGGATGGCCTTGAGGTTTGGATATGAGGAGGTGAACCTAGCATTGACTTTCTTACCTTCAAAACCATCACCTACAAAGGGCACAAGAGATCCTAGACCTACTTCAACAAATAGCTGGCCTTTAACTTTGACGATAACACCTGTACGAACATCGCCTGCTTTCACTTTCTTGATGTCTTCGACCACCATGTGGTGGGGCGTCTTTATCGGATGAAGTATGCCTGCGTATTGGAGCTGATGCATCATAGGGAAGAGCATTTTTCGGAGGTACTGAGGTGTGTCAAGATAGCGGAGGATTGTCTTGAGCAAATCAGGATCATCTTTTTCGAAGTGAGATAGAGCATCATGATAGATGTACACCCTCTTGACTCTAAAAATTGAGCAGGCACGAGCAAATTGTGATACTTTTATGCTTTTGTCGCGCTTTGTTTGTTCATCTGAAAGGGAGGAGTCTGGTATTGCGATCCAAAGATCAGGCATTACTCTCCTATCAGCTCTTCAACTGTACCTTCCAAAAAACCATTTGATCCAAAGTAAGTCCCCTTTAAAACTCCTTTTCTGTCGACAAGGATGATGGACGGGGTGCCGCGTAAAGCATATTCATCAAAAGTCTTAGCCGAGTACTCCTTTGATTTTAGGTATTGTTTTACGCGCTCTATCAATACCTGTCTATCATTTTCAGCATATGACTGAAAGCTAGGAATATTGGCTTCAATAAAGTCCATGACCTTGCTGTCTGTCAGTGGGCCGGATTGCTTGACTAACATATCCATAGCAACAGGAAAAGGTATTTTGTATGGTAATTTGTTGCCATCTCTTACCTGGCCAATGTTACTGAACGCACGATATGTCTCTCCTATAACTTCGCCTGTACTGACTAACTTTTGAAGGTTCTCGAGATTGTTCTTATCAAAATCCTCAAAGGCAGTCGCAAGACCCAGAACTATGAGGCCTTTATCTCTATATCTTTTATAAATATCAATTACTTCAGGGATGCTGTAAAGGAAGCAGCCTGGACAATTGACCTGAAATACTTCAACTAGCAGGACATTGCCTCTCTCCTTGTCAATGTTTGTTGGTTTTCCCTGTACCCAGCTCGAAACCTCGAGGTTTGGAGCTCTCGTGCCTACTGTCGCTACCATTGTTAATCTAGTTTAGCGGAATCCGTATAAATTGGTTTTATCATGCCCCACGCTTTGAGGCCCTATCTCTAGCAGTTACTGCGTATCTTTGAATTTCATCCTCTTCTGCCTTTCGCATTGTCTTGGCCTTGTTATCGATTATGGCCATCTTCAAGTGCCTAGTGCTTGTCTTATCCTCACTAACCATGTATATTGACTCAATAGCAAGAGCGGCACCTTCTTCTAGACCAATCTCCGGCTTGTAGCTTTTTTCTAGGAATTCAGTCACTTGATCGCTTCCTGCACCGATCGCGACAGCGTCATAGCCGATGTATGTGCCACTTGGGTCTGTCAGATAAAGGCCAGAACCATTCTTGTCAACGCCCGCAAGTATCAAAGCAACGCCAAATGGTCTGACACCTGCATACTGTGTAAATTGCTGAGCCATGTCTGCGAGGTTCTTAGCAACGCCTTCAACATCTACGGGCTCATCGTATATCAGCCTGTTGCTCTGCGCAAAGAACCTTGCATGGTCCACCTGAGTGCGCGCGTCAGGGATGTATCCTGCCGCAGCTACGCCTATGTGATCATCGACTTGAAAGATCTTTTGGGTAACATTTGATATCTGGAGCTTTCTTGTTTTTTCCTCTACTGCAAGGATTACCCCATCCGTACTTTTAACGCCTATTGCAAGTGTTCCACGTCTGACGGTTTCAATTGCATACTCTACCTGGTAAAGCCTTCCGTCTGGAGAAAATACTGTAATGGCTCGGTCATAACCCGCTGCTGCTGGTAACAATTCGATCTAATTTTTTTGTAATGTTCCATTTAAGCCTACCTATGAGGGAATGGTCTAAAGCAAATGCAATGATGCATGATTTTAATAGCGTAACGTGGAAGGAACTGGGATGGTTCAGGATGAGGTGATTTTTTACGGGCACCCAAATATTCAGTCGGCTCATGCCAAGACTATTGAAATAACCAAGGATGAGCACCTGACACCCAGGGGCGATTGCATAATAGGGGTAAAGGCCAACAAGGCCTGCGCTGATTTGGATGAATCATTCAAGCAGAGGCTAAAATCAAACTCAGCAATAGTCAGAATAGAAATAATGGTTGGAGATGAATCATTGCTTATAACAGGAAGGGGCGACGAGCGGCTCAGTATGTTAAATGCACATGACATAGTAATACGCAGGACGAATTTTGTATGCCCCCGAACGTTGTCTGTCCTATGCGACAAGGCGTCTTCAGACGTGCCAAGGAAATTGGTAAGAATACTACAGGACCAAGAGACAAAGGGGATATTTAGGATCACACTCGAATGATCACTTTTTGGGCTATTTTTTTACTCCGAGCATTGTTGCATATTCTTCACTTTGGAGTGTCCTAGCCAAAGCTGTGTTTAGTATCTCAAATGCAACGTATTCCTTGTAG
>JALZEV010000151.1 GCA_030861865.1 Thermoproteota archaeon
TCTAGTGTGAGCTGCAGGCATTGGGCATGCAATGTATCTGAAGGCACCTGTGTAGGATGTGGTATTCGAATATGCTCATCATGCTTAAAAGAGCCAGATTATTGCAGGTGTGAAAACAAGCATGAATACTGTAGAGCTAGATCAACTTGCTACTTATTTCCAATTCTTGTTTCAATAACTTTAGCTTTCCTTGGTAGAGCTTTTAGTTCGCGTTGGCAGAGCTGCACTTCATGTTTAAGTAGTAGGCAAAGACATACACCTTCTATAAGAGATGGTTGACCTAATCTTTGGTCGTGGCATAACTGATCTTTTGCATGAAATGCCGTTTTACATTAGCATCTTTAAGAAAATGACAGCGTACAGGCTTTTCCACATCAAGCAGCCGATGTATGGTTCTGTAGATGTCAACAATGTCTGTAATCTGCACTGTTCCCACTGCTACTGGTGGCTCAATCGTAATGGGGAGGAGCAGGATATGTCGGTTGAAGACTGGCGCAAAATAATCAAGGAGGTCTTTAACAAGCAGCATATCTTTGTTACAACGCTTGTAGGCGGCGAGCCCACATTGCGGCCTGACATTATTGAACTATTTTGTAAAGAAATGCCACGAAGGATTTGTATAGTCACAAATGCTACGTTCCCACTCAAGTGCTACGATGGCCTGTATTTCTATTGGGTGTCAGTTGATGGAACAGAAAAAGTACATGACAGCATAAGGGGTGAAGGGACATATGCAAAGACAAAGAAAAACATACTTGACTATATTGCCGGACCTGGAAGGAATGGAAAGCCAGCATGGAAGGATATCTGGATCACCATGACCATCAACTCGCTAAATTACATGACTGTCAACGATTTGGTGGAGGAATGGAGAGGAAAAATAAACAAGATAGGCTTCCAATTCCATACACCTTTTGCCAAGGGCGACCCACTATGGCTGCCATATGGAGAGAAGAGAAACGATGTAGTCGACAAGCTAATTGAGCTAAAGAAAAAGTATCCAGGCTACGTAGTCAACCCTGTCAAGCAAACTGCTCTTATGAAAGGTAATTGGGGTGGTATTGGAACAATACCTGTGGACTGTCCATCGTGGGCCATACTGTCACTAGATCATATGGGAAGGGTAAAACAGCCATGCTGTATTGGAAGCGCAGATCCAAAGAGTATGAAGCCAATTTGTGAGGATTGTGGTCTTGGATGCTATTCTATACTAGTAGCACAAGGAATTCGAGGAAACTAACACCATCTAACGTTTTCTAGATCTGAATCGGTCTAATTTTTTCTTAGACAACATTTTGTTGTTCTGGCATCTTCTTCTTCTTTTTCTTTACCTAGATATAGGATCCAATGTAATATTGTGTAGCGATGATATTGCTTGTTTATAATCCATAAATTGATTCTTATTTAATATTGGACTTGGATGCAGGCATATTGTGGTGATCTTTAGACCTTTCTGTAGCCATTCAGAATGCATATTTTGCCACCATTTTTCTGCATTGATAGATTCGTTAAACTTTTGATTTGCAATTAGTGTCCCAGCAATGCCACTTACAAAGATTACTTCATCATTTTTGTCAGAGGCAATTCTTTCTTCTATTGCATCCTCTAACAATATCTTTAGTTCCTCAAAAGGTTGCATGTTTCCAGCTAACACAAAGTTGTAAAAGGATCGTATGTTCAAAGTTAAGAGATTGCCATGGTTGACATTATCTTTATAGTTTATAATATCCGATACTATTTTAGACAGATGTGATGAGTTGTTGTTATTCGTATTAATAGGTACATAGAAGGTCAGCTGTCCTCTCCTTAATCCTTCATTAACATATTTTGTAGCAGTAGCATTATCTTCATCATTGGAATATAGAAGCATAGCGTGCTGATGAAAAGGTAGCTTTGCAGAACTAGATGCATCGACAGCTTCCAACGTCATAATCCGTTGCACATATGACTTAAAGACAAGTAGTAGATCTTCTAGATGCTAAATAAACTGAATGTTATATGTGATACTTCCATAGAGCATAACCTAATTGACATATTGTCATTAACGCTCGTTTCATATACAAAGGTAAAAGCTGAATGTATGCTGCCGCAACTAAAATACCAAATTTAATGACTACAATGTGACATTCTTGCGATGAATCAAATTAGAGTTGCTCCTATAGTCAGGATACGGCAATATCTGCCTAAATGGGGAAAATGCTAAAGCTGTAAGACAGTAACAAACCCCAAGCCTTATCTAATTATACCGGCTTGGATGAGTTAATAATTTTTATAGTAATAGTTACTATTGCTAGAGAATGCAGAGACCAGACTGGGACACATATTTCCTGTTGCAAGCAGAAATAGCCAAGCTTCGTTCAAACTGCCTCACCCGCCACATAGGCGCAGTGATTGTCAAGGACAACCGGCAGATAGCTACAGGCTACAATGGAACACCACCAGGGGTAAAGAACTGCTACGAGGGCGGATGTCTTCGTTGTCTTGCCAGAACGAAGGGTGAGATCAAATCCGGCGAAGGCCTTGATCGCTGCTTGTGCACTCACGCTGAGGCAAATGCAATAATGCAGTGCGCCCTCTTTGGCAATGCTGGAAGCACAAAGGGTGCAACGCTCTACTCTACTTTTGCTCCCTGCTTAGAATGCAGCAAGATGGCTATAAGTGTAGGCATAAAGAGGATAGTGGTGCTTGCCGATTACCCTGAAGACGGCACGCAGCTGCTGAGAGATGCAAAGGTAGAGCTGGTTAAGCTTAACCCAGACCTGTTGAAACCTTGGCTTTCTGTAATTACTGCAGACCCCGAGTCATCAGCAAAGGCAGTAAGCAAGTAAAAGTATAGGTCACTGTCGCCCATTTAATAGGCAGTTTTTTGCCTTAAATTACCTCACTTTATGACATTGACAGGCTAGTCACTTGTGTTTAGCGAATCAAAGGCCTTTGTAGCAAGCCAATATACAAGACTATCCTGTGGCGACTGGTGCAATGTAGAAGATCCATTTTGAGTATGGTTTTACATAGCACCCATCAGCCAAACGCCTCGACATTTAAAATGTTCTACGTTATGATCTGTCTGCCAGATTGGCTGCAACTAGAGAACAATCTCAAGCCTGCATACAAAATATGTCAGCGATATGCCAGTTTTACATATGCACATTACTATGTCGTCATAAATTCAAGAGATTGACTCACTAGTAGAGGTCTTTGAATTCATTAAGAACATTGAGTAACTTATAGTAGTAACTCTTATGCATAAGGTGGAACCGGCTGCTATAAGAAAACTTGATGATAACGATCAGGCCAGCTAGAAAATCAGACAAGGATGAGATCCTCAGTTTTTGCATGAATACCTTCAGTTGGGGCGACTACATCAATAGAGTGTGGGATTATTGGTACGCCGAAAAGAATGGCCAGCTATTTGTAGCCGAGTCCAGCGGCGAGAAGATTGCAATGTCACATGTTGCTATCTGTCCCAAAGGCAAAGGCATCTGGCTTGAAGGAATAAGAGTACATCCTGCTCATCGCCGATCTTACATTGCAACAATGCTCCTCGCAAAAATGCTAGAGTATGGCAGGCGGAAAGGCGCTAGAGAGGCGTCTGCAATAGTGGATGCAACCAATTTTCCGTCACAGAGCCTGATGGAAAAGAATGGTTTTAGGGTAGTGTCAAAGTGGATGTACTACAATGCACTAAGCATACTAAGGCACCAAGAGTCAAATGCAAGAATTGCAAATGTTGATGATATAGATAATATCTGGCAGTACCTTCTGCAGTCCAAGATCTACCCCCTATCTGGAAAGAGATATGTCAAGTCGTGGCACTGGTACACATTTGATCGTAGAGAACTTCTAAATTTCGTCAAAGAAGAACGTGTAATTGTGACTAGCTTGCCCATTGATGGTATTGCAATAATCAATAAGCACGGTTACTGGGACAGGACTAACATACTGCAAATTGTCTATCTTGACATTGCGTCTGTAAGCTCACTCCACCACCTTGTTTCCTTCATAACGAACCTTTACTCAGATGGCAAGTTTGACAGTCTGCAGCTAATATGTTACAACAGCAAACAAGTAACATCATTTATCGATAAATTCGTGATAAAAGAAGAAGAGCAATTCCTCCTTTACAATAAGCAATTTACGCCATAGCTTATTTCTCACAGTTATGATTGGGTTATGGAGATACTTGGAAATTGATGACCTGAACATGATCCATTTCGATCATGTACTGGCAATCCTTTACTTTTGATTTCCTGTCTTGACAGCTTAATCTAAAACCGGATATAAATAAAATCGAAGAACTTGACAACAGGACTGCAGGTGATTGTGCACTTAATCTTATAGGTCTTATAGTGAGTGATAAGCCAAGAATTAATTACACGATCCAGTTCTACTGCGAGTTGTCATCAAATTTTGGCAATGTTGCAAATAAATCACAAATCAATAGTGAGCTCACTGCTTGGCGGTCACTTTCTTCATCTAAGCTGTAATAAACTACTGTAATTTGATGTGCAAACTTGAGTGACAACTGAAGTTGGCATCTTCTTGCTCATTCAGAGGAAACCTCTGACCTGAGAACATGAATTAAAGAATTAAGCGACAAGTCTGTCAGGCGGGTTTGTGCAAATGTGTGCAAATGCGGCTGATAACAAAAACCTGTCGCCCATTCATATGCGCAAGTCATCATATTCGAAGGACAAGACTGCAGGTTATATATGAAGCGGCCAGCGTTTCTTCAACAGGATATCTGCAGAATTTGTTATGAGAACTTATCGAAGCTCCCGCTCCAACCTATCTACTTTTTGCAGTACTTCTAGATTCTTTGACTTGAGGTTTTCAAGCTCTTCTCTCATCAGTGCGACTTCTTTTGGCTTCTTTGTTGCTCCTCTTATGATGTTTATACACTCTTCAGCTACCCTCCTTACCCTGTAGTCTAGGTCGTTCTCTACCACCCATGTCAGATCAGGAATAGCCTTTATCAGTTCAGCATCCGCAAGTGCTCTGCATGCATTTATGCGGACTCTAAACCACTTGTCAGTCAGCAAAGTCTTCAGATGGTCAAAGACTGCAGGGTTATCTGCAAATCTGCCAAGAGCAAAAGTAGCAGCTTCTCTTATTCTATGGTAATTTCCGTATTTGCTTTTTTCAATCATAAATTCTGCAATCTCTTTATCGCCGGTAAACTCTTTAAGGCCTGCTATTGCACCTTGTGCCACGATATTCTGAAATGTGGTAGTTTCTGTAGCCTTTTTCAGTATGTCAATGGCCATCTTGCTCTTGGTCTTGCCTATCGCCATAGCGGCTTCAGACTTGACAAAATAGCTCTCATCATCCTGCAGCAATGGCCTAATCAGGTCCAGCGACTCCTCTTTCTTGAATTCTCCTATCGCCTTTACAACTGCACGTCTTACCTTTGGATGCTTGACTGCAAGGCAGTCTTTCAACGCTTCATAAGCATAGCTTATCTTAGTTGCTCCTATCGCCTTTACAGCTTCAGCTGATACTCCCCAGAATTTATCGTGCAGGACAACATCCACCAGCGCGTCAATTACCGCATCTGATGATTTGTCTCTGAGTGCTCTGGCAGCTTCCACACGCTTGATCACATTATCTCCTTCTTGAAGCTGCTTGAGAAGTAGCTCCTTTGGTGCTTTGATAGATATAGTCTTTAAAATTTTAAACTCTGGATCAACTGAGAACCAATCTATCTCATCGTCAATAGGGATTTGAAAGATACTCTCTTTATCCCGGACCTTGAACGTATATATTTTCTTATGGCTTTTTGCAAAAGCCATCTCTACTTCAAGCGGGAACTCAAAACGCTCACCTGCCTGTGACTGTTTGACTTTGATCTCTACAATATGATTATCATGATAAAAGTCGACCTTGAGCTCAGGATGTCCTTCTCTAAAAATCCATTGGTCAAAGAACTGCTGCAGGCTCTGACCCGTTTCACGTTCAAACACTTTTCGCAGATCATCGGTCTCGGCATTGCCGTTGGCAAAGCGTTGCAAATACGTTTTGAGCGATCTTCTGAAGTACTTGTCTCCGACGAGGTGGCGCATCATATGTAGTACGCACCCTCCCTTTTCATAGGTGTGTCTATCAAAGAGGTCGTCAGGGTGTTTGTATACTTTTGTTACAATGGACCTAGTATATCTGGTTCTGGTCTCTTCAAGATAGTCGTCAGCAGTCTGCATCATATAATACTGGAACTCGTCCTTGCCTTTGCTTGCCTCCCAGTAGAGTGCCTCACAGTAGGTAGCAAATCCTTCATTGAGCCAAATATGCTGCCAATCACTGCATGTGACAAGGTCACCAAACCATTGGTGTGCCAGCTCATGCGATATAAGATAATCGCTTGTAAAGTCAAGGTGGGCTTTTTCGTCATGAAGTGTATCCAGCGTTAGCGTAGTACAACTGGTATTTTCCATACCTCCATAAACGAAATCCTGGACTGTCACCTGTGAATATTTATTATAAGGATAGTTTGTGCCAAGGTATTCTTCATAGAACCTGATAATTTCAGGAGTATGTTCAAATGATCTGAGCGCATCTTGCTTTTTTTCTGCCGGGACATAGTAATACAAGTTCTCGCCATCCTTCATCTCAACATACTTGCCGACAACTACTGATGTAAGATAAGATGGGTGTAGGTTTGTTTCAGACCAATGGTAGATCTGCTTTTTATTCTGCTTCTCCACCTTCAGCAATACGCCATTTGAAATTGCCGTAAATCCTATTGGGACTATAACTGAAATTTCACTTGAAAACTTGACCCGCGGGTGATCGATGCAAGGGAACCAATACCTTGCTTCAGTGGTTTCACTCTGTGTCCATGCCTCTTGATACTTCTCAGGATAATACTTGTCAGGCCCGACAAAATAAAAACCCTTCCGGGGCTTGGCAGTGTAGGAAATGTAGAGCTCGATTCTACTCCTTTCCTTTAGAGTTCCGCCTAGTTTAACTACAAGCTTGTCATCAAGACTACGAAAATCAAGCCTGCCTGTTGCAGAGACCATTTTTACTTGAAGTTCAGCGGCATCAAGCTCTATGGTGTCAGTGTCTTGCAGAGTTACGATCGAGAGCCTTTGCTTGCAACTAATCGTATGCATCTGGAGGTCAGGCTCTATCTCAAGCTGCATGTGACTAATCGTAAATGAAAGCGACGGAGCATAATGAGCTCTGCTGCCTGGAAGCTCGAAATTCTTTTTTTTTGTGTCATTCTCATCATAGATATGCATTGTTATATACGTGCTACTCGATAGTTTGACAAAATAAAGCTTCCTTATACCTTATGAAACCAGCTTTCCACCATACAAGTTCCAGGTATCTCTAGAGACAAAGTGCAATGCAAGGAACATATACGCAGCTTAGCACTTGGATGTAACAATCATTCGTAGAGCAATTATATAGATCTAGATCTTATTCTCGCAATCATTAACTTAGGAATTCTCTATGGCAAGATAACATTCCCATGCCTATCTTTTGAAATCTATATTTACAACTGCGCCATAGTTGACAGGCTTGATTGTCGTCACCAGAAAATTGCAAAAAGCTCTGCTGAGGCCTCTCATTGAGGATGCAGTGAATGCACCATAGGTAGGATGATCTTCCTCTACTTCTGTTGCTCTTTAACTGCTCTATATTTGAACCTGCTCTAATAATTTGGATGCTAATGATATTTTGGTCTTAGCTTGCCAACATGTTCTCTCAATTTATTAACTATTTCCTCATGAGTATATGGAACAGAAGTCCTTACAACTAGGATCATTTTTCTGCCATTGATAACTATTGGAAAGAAAAACAGATCTATGCTGTCGTTATGCGCCATTAAATAATGTGGTCTGCCAAGATGCTCTGTATTTGCCTGTAGAATATTCATGTAAAGTTCTGTCTGGGCAAAGAGTCTTTCCAGCTTTGGAAGTATGCCTGACTTCACATGTGCAGCAATGGTGACGCCCTTTTCAACTATCTCGGCGCTGACAATGTTGTCATGTAGATTAGCTATTTCCCTGCAGATATGGGTTCCATCCATTGAAATTTATGAGCAAAACATGCACAAATAACTTGTTAAATACCCTCAAGCGACCAAGGGTTTTCAAGTATCGACAAGTCCTGGTCGACAATATTTCCTTCAGTAATTTTTGCTTTAACAAGCCTCCTAACTAGCTTACCTGTCCTAGTTTTTGGCAGCTCGGCTACTATCCTCACCTCTTGAGGGCGAGCAAATCTTCCTATTGATTCTTCTACTCGTGTAATGATCTCGTCTGCCAAGATCTTCTTGGCCTTGTAACCATCCTTTACAACTATGTACACAACTATTGCCTCACCTTTTAATTCATCTGGTCTACCGACTGCAATCACTTCTGCTACCGCCGGATGAGATGCGGCAGCTACCTCAACTTCTGCAGTCCCAATTCTATGACCTGCCACCTTTATGACATCGTCGGCGCGGCCTTGAACGTACCATAGGCCATCGGAATCAACAAGCACTAGGTCACCGTGATACCATACATTCTTGTACTTTGACCAGTAAGTATCGATGAATCTGCTGGGGCCATCGAAGAGCCCACGTGTCATCGAGGGCCATGGCTTTTTGATTACTAAGTATCCCTGACTTACTCTCCTGCCAGTATCATCAAAAATATCTGCATCGAAGCCAGGGACGGGGCATCCTACTGTGCAGGGCTTGAGTGGCATGACCGGCAGCACACTCAGTATTGCGCCTCCGATCTCTGTTCCCCCTGATAAGTTGATCAACGGACAGCGTCTTTTTCCTACATTTTCAAAATACCAAGTCCAGGCTTCAGAGTTTATTGGCTCCCCCGTTGCAGCCAAAACTCTGAGTGCCTGAAAATCGTATCTGCTAGTCTGCACATTGTTTTTCATAAAGAGTCTAATTGCGGTAGGGGCAGCTCCAAAGATGCTTACCTTGTGGTCTTCAATCAGCCTGCACCATGTATCAGTTGTGGGGTAGTCAAGAGCATC
>JALZEV010000075.1 GCA_030861865.1 Thermoproteota archaeon
TCTGCTGCAATATCAAACCTGCCATTTTTTTAGCTTCTTCTAGCGCTTCCTGTTTTAGCTTGGGCATATCAACATTGAGTATTCCCTCATAACCTCAACATCGCTGAGGTCGTGGGTTCAAATCCCATCACCCGGTCCATTTCTTTTGTTCCGGTAAACTACGGTATTAAATTAGGCTAATTTTTAACAATTGTATGATAAAAAGCTCCACAATGCCGTATCCTCTCATCTGTCCGACATTTTTTGAAAAAACGCAAAAGAAAAAAGAGGATGAGCGCCTCATTCCTTCGGGCTTCACTATGTTTGTTAGTGGTAGAAGCTCAGGTGGTGTTATCATTATGTCTGACTTACTTCTTCCTATCCTCCGCTGCCGCTGACAACTACTTGTCCAAACATTCCAGGGTGGAATGCACAGAAGTAGTCATATGTTCCAGGCTCGTTAAATGTCACTGTAAAGTTGCCTAGTAATGGGAATGGAGATGGAGGGAATTCTTCCACTGGTTGTTCTTCCTGTTGCGCCATTGCTTCCTCGTCAGGTGAAATTGGTGGTGTAGTTGTTGTTGAATTGGTCGCTATCCCTTGGTTATCTTCTGCTGCTAGTTGCTCTTGTGGTGCTCCTCCTTCTCCTTCTTCTGGAAATAATTCCTCCAGTGCTGTAAAGCCATTGACGTCAAGTACTATACCTGAGCTGACTATTCTTTCAGTACCATCCATTGTATAGGAAGTGGAAAGGGGAGATGGCTGAGATCCTCCCTGAAATGCCTCATCCACCTGATGCATCTGCTGTCTAAGCTCTTCTTCTTCTAGATATATCACGTTGTCATTTTGGTCTACAACTGCAGGCTGCCATGCTACTTTGTTCAAGCCTATTATAGCCTGTGTTGTACCCTCAGTCGTCGTAGTATTCTGGATTATAGGTTCACCAAGATTGTACGGCGGTGCAGGTAGTAGTTCTTCAGAGACATCTGTAGGCACTTCTCCTCCAAGGACGTCTGAAGGTAATGTAAAAGGCAGCCAAAGGTCTGATATTGTTGTACCATTGGTTAAATCAAATATGACATTGTGGAGTTCGATAGATCCATCAGGGGCAAAAAATGTGACACTTTCGCCCGGTTGAATTTCTGTTATCGACGGTAAGAATTGGTTGACTGAGAAGGTTATGTTTCCGCCTCCAACTGCAACTGGCTGTGTTGTCGCCCTATCGGGGGCTCTTGGACTAGTGGTAGTATCGCCAGTGCTGGTTGTTGTCATATCCGTATCATTTGTTGTTGTTGTTGCGCTGCCACCTTGCTCATCATCAATTGAAGCAATTGCTGTTTGCGTGAACAATAAAGCAGGAGCTGCTGATATAGATGCTATAATGAGAATCATAGCAGCAACTACTGCAATGGAACCTGCATAAAATGTTGTCTTCATCGAGAATTCAAGGGGAAGATTACATTTAAGGGATCGTCTTGAAACTTATCAGGCTATCTCAAATACAAAAGACGAATACATCGAAACCTAAAAGTGCGTCGGACATTTTCTAATTTAGTCATTTGAGCGAAATAATGCCGACTATTTATCTTCTATGTCACAGTATGAGAAAATACAGTATGGCTACTAAAAATCCAATCAATCAAACACCTTTCACAAGACAGGATGTTTAGAGGGAGGTCCTATATAAAATATTAAATGAATTTTTATAGGAGCTTGTGGTATTCTATTGTAATGGCTACTAGGAACAGAGCCAAGTCCTCCACTTCTGAAGAATTAACGTCTGATCAAGTTGCTGAAAATATGAAAGAAGCTGCTAAGAAGATCCGTGAGACCTCCCGTGCTATCAGGGAGAGTGTAAAAACATTACATGAAAGTGGTGCAATCCAAGAAATGGCAGATGCCACACATGAAGCGGCTTTGACAGCTCGTGACACTACACGGGGCATAAGAGATACGGTCAAAGACGTGGAGAAAAGTGGTGTTGTGTCAGATACAGCAAAAGCCATGGATGAAGCAGCTGCTGCTGCAGCTGAAACCACAAGAGCAGCAAAAGGTACAGCACTACAGCTACCAAAAGGAGCGCCAAAGACTAGGAAGATGGTAAAACGTGGTGCTAGGCATGCAACAAGGGAAGCTAATGCTGAGGGACATCAGGCAAAGAGAGTAATCAATAGAACAGCTCCAAAGGTAAAAAGAAAAGTAAAGAAACTTGCTAAAAAAGCAAGCAGAACTACCACAAAAAGGACGAGTATTGCCAACAAGAGAAGACAAGGAAGGAAAAGATAATAGAACAAGAATGGATTAACTAAAGAAGAACATGTCATAATATCTAGACTATACTTTGTCTGATGTATGGAATGCAGAATATGACATCAGTCCTCTTTTTACATGTAACCAATTCGCAGAAGACGCCATAGAAAAATAATTGAATAAAGTGAAAAAATTATCAGGCAACAAAACAATCTGCATGTAAACAGACATCTCAAATTGCAAATTAGGATGCCTCAAAACACGCCTAGAGGAGCAGATAAATTGGAACCCTTTTGAGATTAAAGGAAAGGGGAAAGGAGCATGCAATGCATGTAGAAGATATACACAGACTTGTTACCGAAATTGAAATACTCAAGGCAGTAGAAGGTTTACAAAAGGTGTATACTCATAACAACTAGAACTATTTGGTCTCTAAAGTTTCTTCCTAAGTTCAAGCAAATCGAGAAAAATAATCAGTATCTGCCTAGTTGGGTGGGTTCTCAGGTAAAATTACTATAGAATCGTCATGTTTTCTTATTACCCTAAAACCAGTTAAGGTTTTGCATTACAAATACAAGATAAAAATAGGTGGAACTGAGAATCCTGAAACGGCTGTTCCATCATGTACCTAATCTATCACACATCCGTTAAAGAGCATAGAGATATGATGACCACGACGTCTGAACAACACAAAAACAATAGGGGAAAAATTCAGATAATGGGCGACGTGCTAGGGCTTGCCACCTCTGGAATAAAAAAGACTCATATAATGTACAGAGCGAATCTCAGCTACGAGCAGGTGC
>JALZEV010000004.1 GCA_030861865.1 Thermoproteota archaeon
TGATTAAGATATGCCCTGTTTGTACTAGCGAAGGAATTGATTCTCTGCCCATATCTCCAAATGAGGTTTACACTTACGATGTCAGCGAATCAGCTGGTGTGAGCCTCTCATTCAAATCCTTCAATTCTAAAAGATAAAGAGAGAGAAGCTATCCGGCTCCAAAATAAGAGACATATATGTAAACTATGGCAGATCAAAAATGCCTGCAAGCCTTGCAATTATTATCGGATGTATCTTGGCTTAGGTTCTTTATTTTTCATATCAAAAAGAGCCAAGAATGCTATATGAATAGTAATACGGCGAAATATCTCCACAACCTCCGACATCTCCACTCTTAGCATATCGAGCATGGATTTAGGGGTCTTTTGGCGGAGATAATACCTCCACTTTCCAATAGATATTCCCCTATTTGCCTAGATTTTAAGTTCGATTTGTGCTTGGTGGGAGATATCGGAGGTAGTGAAGATATTTTCCGGTTTACTTTACGTAGCACTATCCATGACTTTATTCTGATAGGTGAAGGTAATCTAGCCCTTACCATGTTTGGTAATACATACTTACTAAGTAATATAATGCTACTGGTCTTATATAACAGGGTACAGCCTATGAAAATATGGCTAAGAATTTGTTAACAGATAAAGTACGCTTACTCAATATAGAGCGTTCTGTCTTGGGAGTACTAGAAGTAATTTGAAGCGAGGAGGCAAGTGAGTAAGAAATGGCTTCAAAGATTCAAGTTGGAATTGACAGCTTCGCAGCGGCATTCGATGACACTCGCCTCTCAGACAGCCCTTCGGAGCCTTTGCAGAATTTAGTCGAGCAAATCGAACATGCGGATCAGGTCGGGTTGGATGTATTTGGAGTCGGTGAACACCACCGAAGGGAGTTTCTTGATTCGGCTCCTGCGGTCATCTTAGCAGCTGCTGCGGCGCGTACGCGGCGAATACGTCTCACTAGTGCCGTAACGGTGCTAAGTGCCGCAGACCCAGTACGGGTTTTTCAAGAATTTGCAACGCTGGATCTACTGTCCCGGGGCCGGGCAGAGATGATTGTAGGTCGTGGGTCATTTGTCGAGGCATTTCCTCTGTTTGGATTGCATTTAGAAGATTACGACTCGCTTTTTGCAGAGAAGCTCGATCTGCTGCTGAAGATTCGTAATAATGATCACGTCCACTGGTCAGGCGAATATAGGCCTGCGCTGACTGGCCAGGGAGTTTACCCGAGGCCCCTGCAGAATCCTTTACCTATATGGGTGGGCGTTGGTGGAACCCCTGAATCATTTGTTCGTACAGGAATGCTTGGACTGCCATTGATGGTCGCAATCATAGGCGGCGATACTCGCCACTTCCGGCCACTTATCGATCTATACAGGGAGGCTGGGAGGCGAGCCGGCCATTCACCTGCTCAATTGAAGGTAGGCATACATTCGATAGGCTACGTCGCTGAGACGACGCAACAGGCAGCCGATGACTTTTTTCCAGGCTATGCGCGTTCATTCACCCGTATTGGGAAGGAGCGCGGGTGGCGTCCTGTGACTCGCGCGGGCTTTGACGCTCAGCGAGGGCCACAGGGCGCACTACTCATCGGTGATCCAGACGAGGTGGTCGAGAAGATCATTCGGCACAGCAAAGCGCTAGGTGGCATCTCGCGCATAACTTTTCAGATGAATCCTGGCTCTTTATCACAAGAGAAGCTTATGCGTTCTATTGAATTGATAGGCACGCGCGTCGCACCTGCACTCCGGGAGGAACTAGATCAAGAAGGATCCATAGGAAAAGAGTTCACTAAAATATCTAATACATAATATCGATGCAGGAGAATCAACCAGATGTTACAGCGGTATGGGTTTGCCTGCCGCGCAGCATTATTTTTACTTCGACCTCTACTGCAATATTATTTAGTGTTTCCTCTATTGTTCTCATAATACCGTCTTTTGCAAAACCCCTTCCAAATATCGGGATTCCTGCTTTGCTACCTGCAAATAAAGAACTGAAAGTACTAGCTCGTTTTCTAGCAGTATCCATATTATTAGATTGATTCTTTCACTCTGCCTTATTATTCCTGGAGCAAAAATACATGGTGTCTAAGCTCTTAGAGTATTGCCCTTTCATATACAAGCTAGATTGTCAATATTATGCTACAGCACTCGGGTAAGTGGTGGTAGCAGTATCACTGGGGGGAGCAGAGGGTCTGCCAAACCGCTCGGCTATCCTCTTATACATATCTAATTCCTGAGCAGATAAGGGTCTAATCTTTCTCATCGCCTCTTCAAAATGAGACATATGTACCTTGAGTTCCTTGGAGTTCTTTTCAGCTTCTTTTGGGTCTTTATATTTTGATATATGCTCCCGAAGAGATAGCATTACTGCTGCCGATGCCACGGCTGCAATATCTGCTCCCGTATAGCCGTCCATCTTTGTTGCAAGATCGTGGATGTTAACATCGTCGGCAAGTGGTTTTTTCTTTGAATGAATCTGAATTATCTGTTTTCTTGATTCATGATCAGGCGGAGGCACATATAGAAGTCTGTCAAACCTTCCAGGTCGCAGCAGAGCAGCATCTATAATATCGGGTCTATTAGTTGCAGCAATTACAACTACATTTGTCAAAACTTCAAGTCCATCAAGCTCTGTTAGCATCTGACTGATTACTCGTTCTGTAACATGCGAGTTGCCAAAATCTCCACCCCTTGTAGGTGCTATGGCGTCAATCTCGTCAAAGAATATTATGCATGGCGCCGCCTGCCTTGCTTTTCTAAATACTTCCCTAACACCTTTTTCAGATTCGCCGACCCACTTTGACAATAGTTCAGGACCTTTTATGCTGATGAAATTGGCTTCACTTTCGTTTGCTGCAGCCTTTGCAAGCAGAGTCTTGCCAGTACCTGGCGGACCATACAAGAGAATACCCTTTGGTGGGGTTGCATCAGCATAAGAAAATATTTCTTGATATTTTAAGGGCCATTCCACAGCTTCTCTCAGTTCCTGCTTTACTTCATTTAACCCACCAATATTTTCCCATTTTATATCTGGAACTTCAACAAAGACCTCTCTCATAGCAGAGGGTTCCATCTCCTTTATGACATCCATAAAATCGTCCATCTTGACGATTATCTGGTTAAGAGTTTCTCCAGGGACGCTTTCTGCAGATAGGTCGATCTGAGGAAGTACCCTTCTTAATGCACGTATTGCTGCTTCCCTTGCCAACGCCTGTAGATCAGCTCCGACAAAACCATGTGAAATGTTTGCTAATTTTTCAAGATTTACGTCTTCAGCCAACGGCATTCCCCTTGTATGTATCTGGAGTACATCTAGCCTTCCATCTCTATCCGGAACACCTATCTCAATTTCTCTGTCAAACCTTCCTGGACGCCTAAGTGCTGGATCTATTGCATTTATTCTGTTTGTAGCTCCTATAACTACTACTTTACCTCTTGCTTTCAGCCCATCCATTAGAGATAGCAGCTGTGCAACAATTCTCCTTTCTACCTCGCCACTCACTTCTTCTCTCTTTGGGGCTATAGAATCAAGCTCATCTATGAATATAATCGAGGGAGCATTCTTTTCAGCTTCTTGGAAAACATTTCTCAGTCTCTCTTCACTTTCTCCATAGTATTTGCTCATAATTTCAGGGCCTCCGATGGTGTAGAAATTAGCGTTGGTCTCATTGGCTACAGCCTTTGCAAGTAAAGTTTTGCCAGTACCTGGAGGTCCATGAAGTATGACACCTTTTGGCGCTTCAACTCCCAACCTTTTGAACAGCTCGGGGTGCCGGAGAGGAAGTTCAATCATCTCCCTAACTTTGGTAACCTCATCCCTCAACCCACCAATATCCTCATAAGTTATAGTAGGTACTGCTTGCTCTCTGGTTGCTGCAACTGCTTTGGCAGTTTCCTCCGAGACTGTCACCTGTGTTGAATCGTTAATTATGACTGGTCCAGATGGATTAGTTGAAATGACAACAAGATCAACTCTTTGTCCCATTATATTCAAAGGAATAGTATCTCCTCTTGTAACAAGCTGACCTTCTAAGAATGATGCAAGGTATTCCTCTGCTCCCAATATTCTCAACGGCTCTGTGGGAGCAAGGGTAATGCTTTGTGCGTCTTTTGCTTGTACTTTTTTGATATCGACTGTATCATTGATACCCACACCAAGTTTGTTTCGTGCGTAACCATCGATACGGATCAGCCCTTTTCCATAGTCTTGTGAATATGCCGGCCAGTTCAGAACAGTTGTTTTAGCTCTGCCTGATGAAATTTCAATTGCGTCGCCTGTTGCCAAACTAATCTCTTGCGCGACTTTTGGGTCAATCCTTGCAATTTTTCTCCCAACATCTCTTGTGTTTGCCTCTCCAACCTTTAGCATGATTTTACCATTCTTTGAATCGTCAATATTTTTATTATTAGATGACATTGGTAGGTCTCAGATGGTTATTGTTTTGCAAACTATGTATAGGTTATATTATTTGTGTTTGAAGGGAATTTTTGTTTGCTTGAGTGCTTCAACTTTAATGATGATCGTTTTTATCGCCACCCTTAAGTCTCGTTATCAATTTTAAGATCATTTCATTGGTATACTATCAAGCACCTACTGCTGTGCTCATCCTGAATCATATACTGCCGCCATGGACTATAATACAAACATCCAAGAAAAAATTTGTTGGCAAGAGAATAACTGTATATGATAACAGAAAAATATGTTCCTATGCCGCAGAATGTGTAAATAACTTCTTCCGAGTCGGGCAATATTTTGCCTTTAGCATGACTGGGCTTTGCCGCAACAATAGTGATAGCCAGTCCCTTTGCCCTTCTTTAGGCTGTCTTCAAATTGATCTGTACATAATAATATCCGGTCAAAAGTAGCAAGAGCCACCTCCTTTCTTTTCGTAAAATTTTTGATGATATTCCTCAGCCTTATAAAAGATATAATTACTTGGTCGTCAGATTTGTTTCATTGTAGTTTTAACCAAAGAGCTTCAATCCTGCACATTATATTTCATTTACAAGAAAGCATATTCAGGACAGGTTTGGTATGGACATTTTCTTTACTTTTCCTCGCAGGAATAGTGCCAATCCAATTGATGCTGCAGCTAATATGACAGCAACTAGGTCATTTCATTGATTACTACCAGGTTTAACTATGATTATCACTAAGATAGACACATACCACGACGCAATATCTGAATTGAATAGCAATAAATCGAAAAATAGCCGATAGCAACTCCCTAAAAGATTGAAAGGAACGAAATAAATAGCAAAAGTCTTGAACGTTCAGGTGTTGAACACCGAAAATGTATTGACGAACCACTAAAGAGCCTCAGTTACCAGGCCCAGCTTATTTGTAAGCTCTATGTTTTGGGAGTAGTCAACAGGACATGTGATTACGGAGACTCCATCATCTTCAAGTGCATATTTTAAAGTTGGAAGGAGCTCCTCCGTACGATTGATCCGATATCCCTTTGCTCCAAAGCTTTCAGTGTACTTTACAAAGTCTGGAGTATGGAAATCAACAGAAGAATGGCGCCCTAGCTCTAAGTCCATTTTCCATTTAATTAATCCATAAGATTGGTCTTCCCAGATCAGGACTACAATGGGCACATGCTCTCTTACCGCTGTTGCCAACTCTGATCCAAGCATCAAGAACCCTCCATCTCCGGACGCAGCAAGCACCTTGCGTTCAGGGTAGGCAAGCTTTACTGCTATTGCTCCGGGAAGAGCGAACGCCATAGTTGACAGTCCGTTTGAAACTAGACAAGTATTGGGCTTGTACGTTGGATAAAGCCGGGCCATCCACATTTTTAGTGCGCCTGTATCGACCAGCACAATATCCGACTCTCCAAGTGCCAGACGAGTATCGGAGACTATTCGCTGAGGTTTAACAGGGAATGAACTATCTCTGGCCCCTTCTTCAAGCTCTCCTCTAAGCAAATCCACAATCTTGCAGTTTTCCACCTTCAGTCCTTCTTTGGGCCTGACCTCTTTTGCAAGCTCATCAAGTGTCATCGAAATGTCGCCTTCAATGCCAACTGCAACAGGATAGTGTACATCAACTTCAGCAGGATAACGAGAAATATGTATGATCTTCTTGTCACTCTTTGGGTTTATCCGTATTGGATCAAATTCCTGTAGGTCGTATCCCACACAAATGAGTACATCTGCGAGGTCGAATCCAAAGTTGACGTAATCACGGCGCATAAAGCCTACCGTCCCTAACGCGTTTGGATGCTTGTCTGGAAATGTTCCCTTTCCCATGAAAGTAGTTGCCACCGGAATATGGAGATGTTCTGAGAACCGAATTAATGCATCCTGAGCGTTATTTCGTGCAGCGCCATGACCTGCAAGGACGATAGGAGACTTTGCTGCCTCCAATACTTTCGCTGCTCGAGAGATCTGCAATGGAGAGGGAGCACTATCGTACACTTGTGATGGGATCAATGGCTGAAGACTTGGAGATACGGACATTTCTTCAAGGTCTTGAGGGATACCAAGATAGCAGGATCCAGGACGTTCAGTCTGCGCAACTTTGAAGGCTTTTCTTACCATTTCCGGCACAGCGCTAGGAATCTTCATTTCTACTGCCCACTTCGTTACAGGTTTGAACATGCTGACGAGATCAACAAACTGATGTGTTTCTTTGTACTGGCGGTTAAGGCCTACTTGGGCGCTTATAGCAACCAAGGGAATGCTATCTGTATATGCATCTGCGGTTCCCAATAGCAGGTTAATGGCTCCAGGTCCCAGCGTTGCACTACATACTACAGCCTTACCAGTAACGCGGCCGTACATCTCGGCCATAAACGATGCGGCCTGTTCGTGATGAACCAAGATGAAACGAATTGATGACCCATTTAGTGCATCTATAAAATGGATGTTTTCCTCTCCAGGGATCCCAAAGACGTATCTAACGCCTTCATTTTCGAGGCATCTCACTACAAGCTTGGCAACAGTTGTAGCCTCTTCAATTGGAGTCCGCCCTTCTTTTGCTACTTTCTCTTCCATGTTTGGTGGATGATATAGCAGACATTACATTAAAAATAAGCCCTTGTTTTCAGATCGTCTTGGTTTTATTCCGACTTTCTTTTCAAGCTGCTGTTATGAGGTAACTATTATTACTATTATTATTATTATTTTTCTTCATTTATCACGCCTTTAGTAGTATTATATGTCTGTATGGGCAGGCTAAACCTAAATGTGGCTCCCATGCCATTGCTATTGTTTTCTGCCCATACTTTCCCACCGTGTGCCTCAATGATATTCTTTGCGAAGAAAAGACCCAGTCCTGTGCTCCTTTCTGACTTAGTAGCAAATTTGGTAAAAAGATTGGGATAAATCTCGGGAGCAATACTGCTGCCTGTGTCCCTGACGCTGACTATCGCCTGACCATCTTTCTCATCCAACACAACTATGACTTCGTCTTTTTTGGTAAATTTGATAGCATTGTTGAGAAGGTTTGAAATGACCTCGAAAATTCTTCCCTGTCCCCTTCAATCATGATATATTTTCTATAACATCATTTTAGCGTCCCTCCTTTTGAGATACCACACCATCAAACCAAAAACTTTCTCGCCAGTTGACTCAAAAAGATCTCTTCTAATGTCATTATCATCATTATTATTATTCAGCTACTGTTCTAATCTTTTTTAGCATGCTCGCTATAAGCGCTTATGAACATTATCTACACTTCCAATGATGTCGAGGAATGATAATAATAACAAAAAAAGGCTTGTTACTCTGACAGGGGCAGCGGCGATTACCTCGTTAGTAGCAAGTATTGCAGTAATAGGAGCGGTTCCATCGGTAATTGCACAACAATTTCAAGACCAAGACCTAGACCAAAGGGGTGCCAACAACCTCGCCCTAAATGAGGAAATAGGCGTGACTGTAGAATCAACACCTCGTCCAGATGACGACGGGCTGCCGCCGGAAGAAGACCGCCAATGTCCCTTAGGGTTCACCCTCAATCACGGAACATGCGAAACAGAGCTAGTATTAACATGTCCTGACCTGTTTGAAGTGTCTGAGAACCGGTGCATAATGTATGATCATGAAGATACAACTGCACCAGGGTGCCTAGGCGATTCGCTAGAAACAGGACAAGGAGGCGAGACTGCATGTGCAGATCTAGATGAAGAACCTATCAAGTATCGAACGAAATTCTGTCCTCCGGGATACAGGTTTTTCGACGGCGTATGCACAAGGTTTTACACCGCAGATGAACCTCCACAATTAGTATGCCCCGGAGATTATGCGCTTAATACTGAAAGAAAGACTTGCCAAAGTATCCGACTTTCTTAGACATCCGCCGATGATATCGTAAACAAGCTGTTAGTTAACATTGAAATATTCAACGCATCATTACAGGTCAGTATCTTGTCCAGTTGCCTATTTTTCTCGTGATCTAGGAGCGGCCTCATACCTTCCTTTTTGAAATTTACGTCCGTCTATTTCTAAATGGTCTTCTTTTTCTTGATTGTTTGCCGCTGTAATTGAGCGGTCAAGTTATCATCCATGAAACTTATGCTATCACCCTTCAAATGAAATTAAAGTTTTCTCAAGGAATGATCTTAACAAGAAAGATTTTCAAACTATCAAGCAATCCTACTTATATAACTTTAAAGGAATGGAGCAAAAGATCTTAATGGTAGAATTGCCTCTGCTCCTTGAACGCAATAGTGCCACTAGCAATCACGAAAGACGAACCCCAAATCAATGGCGGCAAACGGTCTTGGAGCTAGCAAGGGAGTCATCTGCAAGTACAGAAGATTTGATACCCCTAATCCTCTTTTGCAAGTTTACTTCAAGATGATTGTAAAATATTGCAGTTGTTGCTATTAGATTAATCAATATCAGATAGAAGATGTAACTGAGGAATATCCACTTAGCTGGACCTTCAAATGATAGTGAAAGGAACTGGATTATGTTAATTGTAGTAGAGGATACATCATCAACTGTATTGCAATTCCTGATAAAGTCAACACAATAATTAGTGAGCCTTGAAGTATTGCGGACACTATGAATCTTTGAGACCACACACTTGCCTTAATGCGATCGTTTTCTATCATCATAGTTAGTCAACTATAACTAATATCAAATGAACCAACAATGATTATCTAGTCTTTTCATGTTCTACCTTTTTCCCTGCTGGAACAGAGCTCTTGGATCTAGAACGAACCTTAATGAACTTATTTTCCCATTATCATTCACATGAAACCATCCACATACAAAGGCTGTCAAAGGCGGCTCGAGATAATTCATTTCGTAGAGAAGGCAGACATTGTTGCTATCCGCGAACTCCTTCTTGATCTCTAATGGGGGTAGGTTCGCATGTTCCAGATAATTCATGAATGGCTCAGCTTGGTTAAAAGATGTTACTTCAACAGGCCCAGGCGCTAGGACCGATATGTTATCGCTTATGTAGCTTCTAACAGTTTTGAAGTCTTTTTGCTCCAAAGCCTGTATGAACTCCATTACGATTTCCTTTGCGCTTTTTGCAGATTCATTTTTTTGCATGGTATATTCCTTAGCTGGCCATAGATTTATCTCCTAGTTAGGTCCAGCTTTCGATTTAGGGAAACTTATATTCAAGCCAGACGTGAACCATTTACTGGACTCGAAAGACTTTCAGCTGCTTGTAGCGCTATATGGCAATGCGCGCCAGAGCTACGCGTCACTAGGCAGGCGAGTCTCGCTCTCTGCTCCCACGGTTAGGGACCGGCTCAACCACTTGAAGAAAAATGGCATTCTTCAAGGGTTCATGTTATCGATAGATTCGAGCGTGTTTGACCGCGATGATCTTCTACTATTCTTTCATGGCAACTTCTCACGCAAGACTGTACTAACAGCGTTTGCAGCGCCAGACGTGTCTTGGGTAGCTTGGAAAGTCGATGGACGAATCCATATGCGGTTATGGACCAAAAATGAGCGTGAAGCTATCGATAATCTTACCAAGATCTTGGGTGTCAGACCCTCCAAGCGAGCTCTCAAGCCACGCAAGAGGTGTGCGCCTGTTTCAATCACCGAACTGTCAATAATGGATGCTCTGGTAGACGACCCCAGAGCGCCATTTGGTGAGATTTTGAAAACTAGTGGGCTAAGTCCAAAGACTGTACGCAAGCACCTTAATCTACTCTTAGAGACAAAAACGATTTTCATTGACCCTCTTCTCGGCGTATTGAGAGATTCCAGCGAGCTGGTTTATCCACTGGTCGTTGCTGGAATGGTCAGCATGGATCAGGTCCGAAGAATAATGGGCGACGCTGCCCAGATACACCATACTCTCGAGCCGCCGATGAAACATGTTCTTTGCAGAGCAAGCTCCTTGGCGGATGTGATAACAAAGACCCGCGTGCTAGAGAATCTTCAGGGAGTCGAGTCTGTCACGATTTCCCTCGATCGTGAGGTCTTGGTCTCTACAGACCTCAGACACTCCCTAATCAGGGAGGAAATAAGGAAGCTGAAAAAGAACCAAATGAACTACACTGCACCGATTGAGGTTCCATACAAAGGATAAAGTTACTGTTTTCGTTCGCCGCACCTTTCTTCGTGACTTGGT
>JALZEV010000013.1 GCA_030861865.1 Thermoproteota archaeon
CTGAGGTTTGAGCTCTGTTGCTATGAGAAACGATATGTCCATAAGGTTCTATCGTTGTAGGCTGCATCCAGAACGAAATAGAAAATTGCTTTGGATTAAGCTCGGGGGAATTCATTATCTCTATTGATTCTCTATAATCACCTCGCATTTCTACTGCTTGACCAAACTTTCCAGTAACAAATAGCGTATCCATAGTGGTTAGAGGATTTATGAGCGATGAATTCCCTATGACTTCGTTTACCTGTATTTCATTTAGTAGAAGATCGCAATGCATTGAACGGCCATATTGCTGGCATCCGAAGAGATGGGCTGAGGATGGTGTCTGTGCGTGAGCTAAAAGAACGGTGTGTAATATAAGGATAATAGAGAGAGTAATCAAAAAGGCACTAAAGTAACGGTTCATAGGAAATAACGTCCTGAAAAATAATTTAATCGTTGACACATATCGTTCACATAAGGCAGACATCAGGATTCTGTGCCTCTGTCAATAGACCACAACAACCTAAGAGATAATTATTGTGTGATTTGCTTTATAAGCTGAAGCATCCTTCCTGCAACATTTTCTCCATAGGGATTGCGCTCTATCTTAGCGTCAAGCATCATTTCGATAACATTGCTCAACGGGTCGTGCCGATGTAAAGGAAAAAGTACATTTGCTTTCAATAGCAGCGTCTCCCAACGCTCTGAGACATGTCTCAAGGTCACACAGGGCCGCTTAAGTACAATGGCCTCTTCCTGGACTCCACCTGAGTCAGTCATGACAAGTCGGGAATTTTTTAACAGATAAAGAAATTCTAAATAACCTGCTGGCTCGATTGCAATTACATTTGGAGGGAGAGTAATGGCATAACGGGCAAGGTTGTTTTTTGTCCTAGGATGAATGGGAAAGATTATCTTATGGTCTATACCAGATAGATGTTTTCTTAACATCTCGAGTCTATCACGTTCATTGACATTTTCTTGCCTGTGCATAGTAAGCAACAAATACTTATCAGGGAGATCATAATGCCTACCGTATTCGTCTGCAACCTTTGCTAATCGCCTGCAGACATCCACCACGAGATTGCCAGTCACTGTTACATTTTTCTCTATTTCCTCATAAGATAGAAAAGTCCTGGCAAGTTCCGTTGGGGGAAATAAGTAGTCTGATATAGAATCGATCTGTATCCTTGCCCTTTCTTCAGGCACGCTAAGGTCAAAGCACCGGAGACCTGCTTCAATGTGCACAAGTGTAGAGCCGACTTCCTTTGCTGCCAATGCACCTGCTAAGCTCGAATTTGTATCGCCATATACTAAAATATGTGGGGGTCTAATCTCCTGGAGGAACTTTAGCATGTTCTCCTTCAATGTAGTAACGTCTGATGTATCGCAGCGGAGATCATAATCAGGTTTGATCTTTAACTCATCAAAAAAGATACTCTTCATGTTGTCAGAGTAATGCTGTCCTGTGTAGATGAGGGCATGGTTACCCTGGCCATCTAGTAATTGTACTAAATCGGCGAGCTTAATGATTTCTGGTCTTGTACCAGCTATCGTAACAATGTCTACCAAATTTTTTTCCACTTGCATTTTTAACGGATTATTACCTGTATTCATTGTATTTCTAGGGTATAGAATCATGCTGCATCTGCCAAGCGTTTTGTGCCCCTTTTTCCTTCGTAAATCCATGTGCAGTCTTGGTGCTTGCCCATGACTTGATTGTAAATGCCCTAATGAAGCTGATAAACCAGTAATGTGAAAAGGGCAGGAATAGGGGTATTTGAGCCGCATAGGCAAAACCACGCCAGCCATATTCTTTAATCAAAACTATAGCTTGCAGCGTAAAGAGGATGCCTATCAGCATAAACCATATACTTAGTGGCATATACGCATAAGTATAAGGATAGTAATCATACACAAGGTAGTGAAGAGCTGCAAAAGCAGGAATCATGAGCAAGATAAAGCCAGCTACCGCAGCAATTGGATTTAGCCAAAAGACGTGGCCAATAATGTCTGATCGATCCGCAATCCTAGTTCCGAGCAAGTCAATAAATCCTTTGGCCCATCTTGCTCTCTGCCTTAGCATGAAATCAAGTGTTGGCGGTTTTTCATCATAGTTTATGGATAGCGGCGCAAATGCTATCCTGTAGCCCTTCTTTAGCAATCGAAAGGTTAACTCGTAGTCATCCACAAGATGGTTTGCAAACATGCCTACCTCTGACAGGATGTCTTTTCTTATAATATAGCCTGTGCCTCCAAGCGGACATCGACGACCAAGGCAGGTCCTTATTGTCATAAATGGAGTAGACCAGAGATCACCTTCTAGTGCAAGCATCCTAGTTACGAAGTTAAAGCTCCTGTTGCTTGGAATGTATCTGCCTTGAACCGCACAGTAATTTCCGTCAAAGAGAGGTAGTGCTTTCTCAAGAAAATCGCGTGTCAGCAGTCCATCGCTGTCAAGTACCATTATATAATTGCCACTTGATTTCTCAACTCCAAAGTTCAATGCGATGCCCTTGCCCGCCTCCTTTGTCTGAAGATCAAATACCTTCACTCTTGGATCGTTAACCTTGGCTTCATCATAGGTTCTATCAGAGCAATTATGGCATATTACAATAACTTCGATTTTTTGATACGTCTGTTTAAGGCAGTCAAGTATAGTCCTTTTTATGACGCTCTCCTCGTTTCTTGCCGGGATTACTATACTGCATAGCTCTCTCTGGTTGCGGAACCTTTCAGATGCCCTTTCCTTCATTTTTAACTGGTAGTTTCTGACTCTGTCGAATCCGCCAAGGTACAATGCGAATATTATGATTAGCATGAATACATAGATTAGGTTAAAGCCTAGTATTGGCAATGTAAAGTAAGTTAGGTCGAAATCGCTGTCTACTAGAATTTCTACGCCATATATCCGCGGATACATTGACGCCGTGAGGACTAGAGCCCAAAGTGCAATTACAATAAAAAAGAATGCAATCCATACTTTTTCGGCCAATTAGTTACACCTTCCACAATGAATTAAGGTCACAGCGTTACTAAAAATCATGGTCTTGTATTCGCATTTATTTATTACTATGGTCTCTATATGATATTACCAATGAAACAGGTTCCGAAAGTAATCGAGCATCTGTGACAGTCGATCCATTACCTGTATAAATATATCCTGCGACTCAGTGATTTCGTATTCTCTAAAGTCTGATATGATATTTCCATTTGCGTCGCCTGCAGTGACCACTACTATGCGTGAGGGCGATTCTATATCTATTAATGCTTTATATACATTGTTTTGGTCTCGGAACAAACCATCAACTCTCAGTTGGCCATCATGCACATATTTGACCTCTCTTGTCCTAAGGCTTGACTCATCTGTTATCCTAACCTTAAAGACATTCTTGCCCTCATGCAACTCCGTAGTAAGTATCTCTAGCTGAGGTGGAGCCCGATCATTCTCAGCTATTCTTTCTTCTTGTGGACTGTTTTCAGGAAACGGAGGAGGCACCATGGGGATTGATTGTGCGAGAGCAGTTCTTCCAGCAGATACTGTTAACACGAGTAACAAAAAAGCAAAAGCAAGTATATTCAATAAGTAGGAGTTGATATTACAGAATTTAAAATTCATTGCTCGCGTCTATCATATAGTAGGATATAGTACAATATAATCTGCTAATACTAAAAATTTATAGTAAAGAGTAATCGCTGACAAATCATATATTATATTATAACAGAGGGGGATTTCCAACTATATAAATAAGCGTCGGACCCACCCTTCTTGATGAATATTCTTGCCATCGGGGCGCACCCTGATGACATTGAACTTGGATGCGGTGGTCTGTTGTTAAAGGCTTCCCGGCAGGATCATCATAATATTTTCATGTATACCTTAACGCGAGGGGGAGCTTCCGGTGATCCCGAGGAACGTACAAAGGAGCTAATGAAATCTGCAAAATACATAGGAGCAAAAAGATTGTGGATTGACAATTTCGAAGACACCAAGTTATCGCTTTCAAGCGATCTTATCAATCACATTGAGTTTTTTATAAAGAAGGCTGATCCCGACATTGTGCTCACACACTCGCTTGGCGATACACACCACGATCATCGCGCAATAGCTGCTTCTACAATGGAGGCTGGAAGATTCGTCCCGAATATACTAGCTTATGAAATTCCTGTGACTCGAGATTTTAGGCCAGAGGTGTACTATGATATTTCCGATGTGATCGATGGTAAGTTAGAGCTTATCAATATCTTCTGGTCGCAGAGAAGTAAGTCATTCCTCCAGTCCAATGCTATTCGGGGCCTTGCACAGTACCGTGCATTGCAAAGCAGATTCAATAATTCAGTAACGTGTGTGGAAGCTTTTGAAGTGCAAAAGCTGTTTTTTGGCAAAGAATTCAAGTTGATGAATGTCCCACAGGAAAACGAAAGTAGAGCAGTACGTGAGCAAATGCCAAAAGAGGTTATTGAGTCAAGAAGCACCTAAGTTTCGGTTGTGGTCGCTTTCTTTTGTCCTGCCATGAGGAACACTCCGTCTGTGTTCACCTTGTGTTTGATTGACCTAGCTGGAACGCCTGCGACGATATCTCCATCAGGAATATCGTGTATAACAGAAGCACCTGAAGCCACAATGACGTTTCTGCCTATTTTGATGCCATTCTTCAGTGTTGAATTAAGACCTGTCCAACTAGTATCTCCTAGGGTTGTGCTTCCACCAATAATCGTTCCAGCTGTGAGTTCACAATTCTTTCCCACAGTTACGTTGTGAGCAATATGTACTAGAGCATCAAGTTTCGTTCCATCACCTATCCTAGTATCAGACAGTGATCCACGTGCAATAGAGCAGTTAGCATATATCTCAACATTGTTTCCAAGCATTACATGACCCTTGTGAGGGAATTTTTCGAGCT
Source organism: Thermoproteota archaeon (assembly GCA_030861865.1). Lineage (GTDB taxonomy): Archaea > Thermoproteota > Nitrososphaeria > Nitrososphaerales > Nitrososphaeraceae > Nitrososphaera. The sequence goes on from JALZEV010000013.1 coordinate 4,884, forward strand.
CACCCCCTTCATAACGCTCAAAAGCAAAGCCATCAGATCCCAGAGAGGCTCCTGATTGAATCACACAATTGTTACCAATTATACAGTTTTGTACCAGTGAGACTCTGTCATATATGATTGTGTTATCGCCAATTGAACAATTGTCGCCTATCACTGCGTAGTCACCAATATAGCAGCCCGATCCTATCTTGGATTTCTCTGAAATAACTGCCCTTGGAGAAACGCCAACTAACTGCTCTTGGCGCCTCAATTCCTTGGTTAGTCGAACAAATGTCAGGCGAGGATTATCCGTGAATACCAACAATTGTCCGCTATTTGGGTGAACCATACCTTGCATTTCCTTCTTGCAGAGTATAGCGCCTGCCTTTGAGCCGGAAATATAAGACAGTCCTTTTTCGCCGACGTGCCAGCAAAATGCAAGGTCACTCTCAGTTGCGTTATCAATAGAAGCTATGTCATGCACTCTAATTTTGCTACCCTCTAATTCAAAGTCAACTCCAAGGTTGGATAGAGCAGATACTACATCCAAGTCTGACATTTGCAGGATTACAAATCCATAAAGAAAAAATGCTATAAAAGAATTATGGTTGATCAAATATCACAAAAATCCTATCATGGGATATCTGTAAGTCTAAATCTGATAAGGGGATTGCAATAGCTATGGTTGATATAGAGGAGAAAATCGAGTTCAGAGTCGACAGGAAAAGCAGTACACAAGACGATACGGATAATGCTGCAGATAGGCTGAAGCCTGATGCAAAAGCAATAGAGAAGAAAGTAAGATACCCATGCAGAGACCCCGGAGCAGAATATAACGTGGAGAAGGCAAAAGAAAGACTGTATTAACTTTCTTTTAGCGTATATATATATTATTAAATAAGAATCATGTTGAAAAATCATTGCTGAACAAACTCAGAAATCTGCTAGAACCTACAATATCAAAAATTGCTGCAACCTTTGCCTCGACGGGGCTCTCAGCTAACTTTTGGACTGGATTGGGTCTAGCAGTTTCTGTTCTAGCAGCAATTGTCTATACTTCAAATGCCTTCCTCGAAGTTGACTGGACGCCTTGGAATTTTGCTGCTGTCATAGGGGGGATCTTTCTCTTGGTTTCAGGCTTTTTCGATATAGTCGACGGTAGCGTCGCACGGATCACAAAGCAGATAACAAAAAAGGGCGCATTTCTTGACTCCGTCTTTGACAAGATAGCTGAAGTAATTATCTTCGGCAGCATTGCATTAGGGCAACTTGCAGATTCTTTCTGGTGCCTAGTCGCCTTGGGGTTATCCCTTCTTGTAAGCTACACAAGAGCAAGGGCCGAATCGCTTGGAGGCAAACTGAAGGGTATAGGGATAGGCGAGCGTGCAGAACGATTGCTGCTCATTGCAATAATTGGCATGATCCCTGTAAGAGAAGCAATGCAATGGGCAATGATAATTGTTTCTATAGTAGCGGGTATCACGTTAGCTCAGAGGGTAGCGATAACCCTAAGGAGACTATCTTCTACCGAAGCTTAGCCACTGTGCGTCTATCCGACTCTGATCTTACCTTCACGATGCCCCTGTGAACGGCACATGAGACACAATAGAATTTGACATCCGTAGACATAGGTATGTATGCCCCTGATGCTCTCAATTCTTTAGCAAGCGTTGGTTCTACAAGGGTGATCCTTCCTGTTACTTTCTTGGCCTTGTCTCGAGGAACCAAAGCTCCGCACTGGCTGCAATGTACTGCGCCTGAGCTACCTTTGCCTCCCTTTGACCTTCCCCTGCTTGCTCTCTTCTTTGGCATATATTGCGTAAGAATTGGTTGGTATCCTTTAAATCTTGTGTTTGAAATTAACTGCACATTGCTTTTGCCGATTCACCGTAGATAAATTCGCAAAAAACTCTTATCATGCATGGAAAGTAAAAATTTGTGTTGTGCATGACAAAAGTATTAGGGATCTGTCAGGAAAGTCTGAAGTCTTCTCGCTCTACAGAAAAATACTATACAAAAGTATCTTAACAGAATCAACCACAATCCTTATAGCTCTGGTAGATAAAGACACAGATGAAAAGGGCCCAAGCGCAAGCCTACGCCGCCATCCCAATCCTCGGTCATGGGCTGCGCAGACAAGCCCTTTTATTAGAACGTTAAAGAACATCGTGTACAGCTGAACCACCTTGAGAATAGCTATCGCCTCACATATTGTAATTGACACGATAAAAAGCACTGATGGCAGGGTCACAGTAAGCCTTGGTGGACCGGCTTGCTATTGCGGCATTACAAGCAGGAGATTTGGGTTTGATATTAGCCTAGTTACAAAAGTCGGGAACGATCTCCCAGAAGAATTGTTCCATATGCTGCAAAATAATGGCATCATACTAGATGGCAACATGAGGGTAGATGCGCCGACCACTAAATTTCAGATCGATTCTCAAGGCGATTCTAGACAGCTGTTCCTAAGTGACAAGTGCAAACCTATAAGTCTCAAGGACATTCAAAACATGAAAGTCGACTGCTGGTTGGCGAGCCCTGTAATAGACGAATTGCCTCAAGATGTGTTCGCTGCAATAAAGCAGAACAGGGGAAGAAAAAATTTTGTCATGCTTGATCCCCAAGGATACTTGCGCCTTGTAAATTATCAAGGGTATGTGACATTAAAAGACAGGTTAGAACTAGATCTGTCGGGCATAGATGCAATAAAGGTCGACAATCAGGAAATGGCAGCTCTTACAGGTGGCCTGCAAGGACTGGGCGGTATGGAGGCATTGCAGTCAAATGGTATAGAATTCGTAATCTATACAGAGCACCGGGTTATCCATTTGCTTCACAAGAAAACGCATTACTGGCTGACCGTGCAGGAGATTGATACGGTCGATTCTACAGGCATAGGAGATATACTATGTGCCTCATTTTTGTGCGCCTATCTGAAAGAAAAGGATCCAATTTGGGCGATCTCCTTTGGCGCTGGCGCGGTAAAGGCAGCTCTTGAAACAGGCCAAGCCGGCCTTGCCAAGATTCCCTTCATGTCGAAGATCGAACAGACTGCATCCTATTTTTACAATACCATTGGATTTAAGCGTCTTTTTTAGCTTTAAATTCAACTACAGAACAACAAAATATAGTATAATAATAATGAAAGTTGCGCTTTCAGGCATCGATACGCGAGACGGAGCGCTCCTTTTCAAAGTAAAAAAGACGCTAGAATCACTCACTGTCAAGACCCAGATAATGAAGGATGATGAATACTATCGTACTACAAAAGAAGTAGATCTGGTAATGGTCGCTGGAGGCGACAGAGGTATACTAGATTACTTCCATAAGATTGAGTATGACTCCCCCCCCGTTCTTGGCATCTACGAGACTGACTCGACGGGCTTCCTTGCTCAGTTAGATGCAAGAGAACTAGAGTCTGCAACATCTCAGCTCAAGCGCGGCAACTATTCAGTCGAGGAGGTCTTTCGACTTGCCGTCAAAGTAGATGGCAAGCAGGCTGACCCTGTCCTGAACGATGTAGCGGTTTTTCCAAGCAAGAGTGCGACTCTCATGGAGCATGTTTTGCGGATAGATGCCAACGACATTTGGCATGATAAGAGCGATGGCGTCATAATTTCAACTCCCACGGGTTCCACTGCTTATTCAATGTCGGCCGGCGGACCCATGGTACTACAAAAGGCACTTGTTTTTTTGGTCGTTTCTGTAAACTCACTTGACAATACCCGCAGACCTCTTATTGTTCCAAACGAAAGCGAGCTTGAAATAACTGACATCATTAGTCGGTACCACTGCGAAGTAGTGCTTGATGGGGGCCACAGGATACAGATAAAGAACACCCTTGAATGTAGCAAGCATGCATTTCCAGCACGGCTTGTAAGGCTTGGTAGTCATTCTTCTGCAGCATCACTTATGGCAAAGAAAGTTAAGCTTGCCGAAGATATGCTAAAGATGCCTCCAAGTGCCAAACTCATAATGAAGACACTTGAGTACGAAGGATCATTAAGCCAGAAGGACTTAGCTACGCGGACAATGCTCCCGGAGCGCACAATTCGACTTTCTCTGAGACACCTTATCAACCAAGGGCTCGTAAAAAAGAAAACCTCGCTTCGCGATGCGAGGCAGAGGATATATGAATTAAAATTTTAGTACTTTGCAGAAGCCTTGACAAATGCCTCAAAGGCCCGTTCGGCGTTACCTGGCCTGCTGTTAAATTCTGCATGGT
>JALZEV010000017.1 GCA_030861865.1 Thermoproteota archaeon
AATAAAGGCGGCATTTTTTATTAATGTAAGCCGTGTTGCAAATCCTAGACAAATAGGAATAAAAACAAGAACAGCTCATTACCGAGAACAATCAAAGTATTGAACAAACATCTCTCTGCTTCTTCCTGCAAGTTATCTTGGTTAGATGTATCTTCGCAATTTGGTGCACTCATTGATGAAGCATCACGAGAAGGAAACCCAAGTGCACTGCACTTTTCTAGTAGAAGAGCAGAAAATCCGATACCTCATTGGCTATCATTATATAACTTCCGACTCGTCGACATTCTGATTGCTATATTGACTTTTCAGTCTATTGCGATGAGTATTGCATGGATATGATAGGATAGGCTGATGCCAATTAGTCTTTTTGAGGGGTCTCTCGGCTATTTTATTTATCTTAACTTCTTTCTTTTTCCTCTATTTTTAGCAGTCTTGCCCTTAACTGATATCAATGCTCCTCCTCCTCCTCGTTTCTGTGTTCTCAACTTTGCAAATTCTTTTTCCTGTGCTCGCTCTACTGCTGAGATCTGGCGCTGTATCTGTATAATCTGTTTTTGAGAATCTTTAATTACAGATTGTAGCTGCTTTACTTGCTCTATAGTTCTTTCTATACCTTTTTGGATATTTGTTAATGACTTCAAATTCTTCTGTACTTCGATGATTAGATCTTGCTGACGTTTAGCTCGCCTAAGCACTTGCAATAACAATACCTGCTCAGGAGACATTGAGGGCGCTACTTGTTGTTCTTGTTTGGCTGCATCTTGTTCTGTAATCTGTTTTTCTTCGTCAGCCAGTTTGCCCTCCTCTACGATAGCTTCTTCATCTGTTTCTTGGCCTGTATTTGAAGAAGATGAGGATGATTTTTCTCCACTTGCTTCGCTACTTGAGACTACTACATCCGCTGCATCTTCTTCTTCCTCCTCATTTGCTGATAAGGTACTACTAGTTGGCGCTTCTTCTTGCAATCCGGGAGCGGCGTGGAGATCAACTAATTCCTCGGTATCACTAACTCTTCGTACGTCATCTTCGTTAGGCAAGCGTTGGTTGGACATATCTATAACCTATACAATTATTACAAATAAGATATTAAAATTGTTTTTGGAGTACTATTTTTAATAAAAATAGTAAAGTCATTGATATCTTATTCTAGGATTGAATGCTCTCTTCATGACTGATTTAGCAATTCTTGAGATAATCCATATTAGAATGGCTTTTCTAATCACAGCTATATTATGGACGACATGGCTTTAAAGCCATGCGCACTGTCTCAGATCTTGGCCCCATACTCACCTTACTCTTAAGACATACGCTTTAACAGAATAGGCACAAGAGCAAATAACAAGATGTTTCCACCAATCATTCCCTGGCCAAAGGAGCAAGATAATGTAACAGCAACAATATATAATATCTTAACGTAAACAAAAAGTCTGCTTAGGGCTTTAGTTGTAGAGAGATATTACACAACTTCGATTTGGATATCCGACTCTAGCATTTTTCGAGCCTTTGCCATTTCAAACATTTCCTCAAGTGCTTTCTTGCCTTCGTGTCCCATATCTAGTGTTAAGTTGTTAACATACATCTCTACAAATTTTCTTATCATTTCTTTTGACTGTCCTCTGCCAAACTGCATCGCATATTCAAGCGCAGCATCAATGTTATCAAGGCCGTACTTGATAGATTTTGTAAACAGGTCACTGAATTCCTTTATTTGAGCTATGCTCATAGTTCGGGTGCTTGCAACGTTGATGCCAAGTGGCACAGGCAGGTTGCCAGTATTCTCTGACCACCAATGTCCAAGGTCGAGGGTGCTGGCAAATTTTGTCTTGTCGTATGCTATTTGAGCCTCATGTATGACAAGCCCGGCGTCTGCATTTCCTCCGGCGACGGCATCCGGTACTGTCTCAAATGGTACCACTTTTTCTTTGAATTTGCCAATTGCTAGTTTCAAGAGCAGGTTTGCTGAAGTGAGTTTGCCAGGAATTGCGATTGTTGCATTTTCCAATTGAGCTTGAGACATCATCTTTTCCTTTCTTGTTATGACAATTGGGCCATAATTGAGTCCAAAACTGCCTCCACTCTTTAGTATGATATAATCTTTTAGATGGGCATAGGCATGAGCTGACACTGCTGTCACGTCTAGTTCATGTTTCAATGCACGTCGGTTCAATGCTTCAATATCCTGTATGACATGCTTAATCACAAAGATGGACCTAAGCTTACCGGATGCAAGTGCATAGAACATGAAAGCGTCATCTGCATCTGGTGTATGGCCAAGAGTTATATCCATTTGTCATTTCTTTGGTCGCTTGTATCCTATTAAACCGTTGAATCTGTCATCTCTTGGCTGGAACAACATTTAATAATCCTGCTCCAAACTTTTTTGGTTTGATCATATGCCAAAGTTTAAGTCAACTCAAGATATTTTGAGAATAATTGGTAATAAGGATCAGATACGTAACTTTGGCGTCATTGCCCACGTTGACCATGGTAAGACAACCATGAGCGATAGCCTGCTGGCAGCATCGGGTATCATTTCTCCATCTGTAGCAGGTCAGGCTCTGGCGCTTGACTCTATGAAGCTTGAGCAGAACCGCCAAATGACAATTAGAGGAGCAAATGTCACGCTATTTTACGAAACTGAAGGTAAGGAATATGTTATTAACATGATAGACACCCCGGGTCACATTGATTTTACTGGCAGGGTAACCCGTGCACTTCGTGCAATTGATGGCGTAGTCGTTGTTTCAGATTCGGTAGAAGGCATAATGACTCAGACAGAGACCGTTACAAGGCAGGCCCTAGAAGAGCGTGTACGTCCTGTGCTTTACATTAACAAGATAGACAGACTCGTCAAGGAGTTGAAGCTGAATCCGGACGAGATGCAAAGGTGGCTGTTCAATATCATCAACCACTTTAACCAGCTGATTGACATTTACGCCGAGCCTGAAATCAAGGAAAAGTGGAAGGTAAGTATTCAGGGTAACAGCGTAGCCTTCGGCTCTGCCAAGGACAGATGGGGATTTAACTTCAAGATGGCCCAAAAGAAAGGTATCAAATTCAAGGATGTTTATGATGCTTATACTAGCAACGATCCAAATGCCATCAAGACACTTGCAGAAAGAGCACCACTGTCGGATGCAGTACTTGGAATGGTTGTAGAGCACCACCCACCGCCTCATGTTGCACAAAGATACAGGATCCCCAAGATTTGGCCTGGCGAGCTCAACTCTGACATTGGCAAGGCCCTAATAGAGTGTAACGAAAAGGGACCTGCACTCATGATGGTGACTACGATTAATGTCGACCCACAAGCTGGTAGAGTCGCTACTGGGAGACTTTACTCTGGCACTATTAAGGACGGTGACGAAATATACCTTATAGATGCAAAGAGGCCAGGCAGGGTCCAGTCTGTCAACATCTACATGGGCAACACACGAGAGATTGTGAGCTTTCTGCCGGCAGGCAACATTCCAGCGCTGCTTGGGCTCGATTACGCAGTTGCAGGCGAAACCCTTTCGACCGTGAAGGGATCAGTTGCATTTGAATCCATCAAATACGTATCAGAGCCTGTAGTCACTATTGCAGTAGAGCCAAAGCACCCCAAGGATCTGCCTAAGCTAGTCGAGGCGCTGCGCAGGCTGACGGTAGAAGACCCTAACCTTATAGTAAAGATAAACGAAGAGACTGGCGAAACCCTGATGGCAGGTATGGGCGTACTTCATCTAGAAATAGCTACTTCTCTTTTACAGGAGGCAGGTCTTGACATCGTTACGACCCAGCCTCTGATAAACTACCGTGAGACGATAAGAGCAAAGACAGGTCCAATAATGAGCAAGTCTCCAAACAAACACAACAAGATATTCATGCGCGTTGAGGCGCTCCCAGACGACGTTCTTGACATGATAAGGACGGGCAAGCTTAAGGAAGATATGGACAAAAAGGAGATGGCCAGAATATTGCGCGAGAGGGGATGGGAGGCAGATGAAGCAAGGAGTGTTACAGCAATCGATATCAGCGGCAACATGCTAGTAGACGAGACAAAGGGTGTTCAATACCTACATGAGTCCATGGACTCTATACGATCAGGGTTTGATGATATTATACGCAATGGTCCTATTGCTCATGAAGCGGTAAGGGGAATCAAATTTGTTCTGCATCACTTCGTCCCTCACGAAGACCCAGCGCACAGGGGCCTTGCTCAGCTGATGCCGGCCACAAGGAGATCGATGCTTGGTGCAATGTTGATAGCTGACCCTGTGTTGCTAGAGCCAATACTTGGTATAGAAGTCAAATGCCCTCAGGATCTGATAGGCCAAGTATCAAGTGTGCTCTCCAGCAAGAGGGGCAAATTACTGAATGTCGAGCAGAAAGGCATTATTGCAATCATGCAGGGTGAAATACCTGCATCTGAGACGTTTGATCTGTCAGAAAAGATGAGAGGAGCAACTGCAGGCAAGGCTATGTGGAATACATTTTTTAAGTCATGGCAGCCGGTTCCAAACTCGATATTTAGGCCACTAGTTGCAGACTTGAGAAAGAGGAAGGGCCTTAATCCAGAACCACCGTCACCAGATGAGTTTATAGACAAGGAGTAAAGATAGGAATTCCCCCTTACGTGGGGAAAACTCTTCACCCATCGTATTCTAAAAGATATACATATTGCAAGGATTTTACATATCCATAAAGAAGGATACTGCTGGGAAAGAAGAGTCATTGTGTACTGTAAATAGGGTGAAGGGTATTATTGCAGTTAACTTTATAGAGCTAATGGAATTTTTTGAAATATGTAGTTCATATTTTACAAAGGATCAGAACATAGAAGATGGGTTGCTACCCAAATATATATGAGAAATTAGTTATCGCCTGAAGATGTTGTTATGTTTTGATTAATAAAATCCAGCTTATATCAGAACTACCATCAATGTGATTTTACGAAGTTCATTTGGTAACTTAGTAGCAAACATGTCAAGATAATGTAAGTGATATTGTTACCAAGTCGAAAGTGGATCAGTATGACACCATGTCTGCTCATGAATGTGAGCTGATAAGAGAGATTAATATCAAATCAGAAACAGATCAGCAAAAGCCATCTTATATCTAATTAAGTGATGTAAGCTAAATGACAAAAAAATATTTGAAGTTTCAGGTTTTTTTGCCCTCAACATCTTCAGTTTCAGCAACACCCTCGCTAGTTTTTGTTAGATGGCTTCCATGCCTAGTGGTGCCATATCCTTTGGTTTTATCTTCATCCATTTCTGTATCAGATGCTGATGCGGTAGTAGATTTTTCTTCTTCTTGACTGACCATAGTGTGTAAAACTCCACCAAAAACTATTTACCAGTTTCAGTACAATATTCTCAGACTAGATTATAGTATTCAAACGGTAGATCTGCTTTTGTCTTCCGGAATAATAGATCTATATGTACTTAATTTCAAACGTGGCATCATTTTGCAATTGTCCATCGTCCGTGTTAAAAATTGCATCAATCGCTATTTAGCGTATTAGTGTTATTGGTATTCTTAACCTTCAAATGTGCATGCCAGTAGGACTTCCGTGATAACTTTTTTCTATGCCTAGTTTGTCAAATTCTATAACATATACTTTATTATTACTTTAGCCGCCTTTTACCGTTCTTTCTTATTAAAAGGAACATAACTCATCAGTAGTGCGCTCCTGCATCCAGTATTTTCCTATTTCTTGCTTTGGCAGTAGTTGGGTCATGGCTATTCTAAAAGACTGTCGGCAGCTATTACTATGTAGTGATGGATGAATTGTATTCAAAAAATTGAACGACTACGGGTAATATGTTTTGTATTTGTGCATATGATTGTAGTGTAGGCTTTTCAAGCCAACCCCACCCTCGCAGTCAACTATGATAACGTCACGCCCATTACTTTCATGAAAAACCTTCCTTAGAGCATCAAATCCAGAGCGCAATCTAAAGTCACATTCATAGCAGTCATTATGTGACACTAGCCGATTGATTTTATTTGACGCGTCCTTCGTTTCGCAGATCCGCGAGTACCCTCATCAGAGTATCATAGTCAATATCAACATTGTTCAGTATGACAGAATGGTCAACCTTACCTAATTTCTTGATGAATTTCTCTACTGTGTGCTTTTTTCTTTGATATTTCCTGTCTAGCATAACAATAGTGATCAAGAGATATTATAAACAGTTATTGAATAAGTCAAAGTGCCTAACATGTTTAGATGACATTATTAATTTGAGCTCCTGTCTATGCAGAATTAGATTCCATTTTTTACAATCGGTTTATGATAATCATATTGGTATAATAGCTCCAAACTTGAAAGCACTTCTTGTATAGCAGATTTCCATAGTCATCGGCGAAAATTGCTATAAGCAATCATTGTGTGTATTTAAGTGCTATAAGAAATGAAGCTCGACCTGCCAAGATATACTGAAAGATTTGGAGCGACCAGCCTACACGGA
>JALZEV010000024.1 GCA_030861865.1 Thermoproteota archaeon
AAAATGGCACAATCAGAAGCTGGGATGACCCGCGGCTCCCAACACTTGCTGCGCTTAGAAGGAGAGGCTTTGTGCCCGAGGCGATACGCAAATTTGTGCTATCGCTTGGCCTTACGCTTGCAGAAACCAAGCCTCCTTTTGAAAGCCTAGAAGCTTTTAACAGGAAGATAATAGATGCAATGTCGCTGCGACTGTTCTTTGTGAAAAACCCTGTCGAAATGTATGTCAGGGGCGGTCCAGAGATGGAGGTAATACTCAAGAATCATCCTACTAATGCCAACCTTGGGATGAGGACGGTGAAGGTTGGGGACCTCTTCTATATCTCTGAAGATGACGCAGCAGGGCTGAAGGTTGGGGACGTAATTCGGCTCATTGAATTGTATAACGTCAAAGTAACGAGCATAGATTGGAAGAATGGCGCCCGCTTGGCAATAACAGCTGAGGCTAGTGGTAACGAGATTCTGCAATCCATGCCTAAAATACAGTGGATTGCAAAGAATGATATAATTGACTACGAGGTCATGATTCCCAAGGAACTCTACATGAGCGAGGAGGAGTACAACACTAACAGCCTTGAAATATCGCAAGGTTTTGCAGAATCTTTCGTGTCGCAACTTGAGCCTGATGCACAGGTTCAGTTTGTGAGATTTGGATTTTGCAGAATCGACGGTAATCAACTTGCAATAATGACGCACAGGTAAATCTACAATGAAGGTAGCAAGAATCCGAGATAGTAAGGTAAAGGAGACATACGGCATCATATCTGATGATGGAAAAGGCATTGTCACAAGGTCGGAAATACAGCAGCTGACGGGCATACCTGTCCCCCCAAACGTTAAGGACTTTGTATTCACAGGATGGCTTGATGAGGTTAAGCATCACAAGTCTAAGCTAAAATTCAATCAGAAAGTGAGCGATGTCGAGCTCTTGGTGCCTATACCAAACCCTCCAAAGATAGTCTGCCTTGCCTTTAACTATTACGATCATGCGCGTGATGCAGGGCTCACTCCTTCAGATGAGCCCGTGATATTCATGAAGCCGAGGACCGCTCTTAATGAGCCGTTTAAAGACATCATCTGTCCGTCATTTGTAACTCGCCTTGATTATGAAGCTGAGCTTGCAGTTATCATTGGCAAAGAGACAAAGAAGGTGCCAGAAGATAAAGCACTTGATTCTGTCTTTGGATACATGATATTACATGACGTTTCTGCAAGAGATATCCAATTCAAGGACAAACAGTTTACTCGAGGCAAGGGAATCGATACTTTTGCTCCATGCGGACCATGGATAACGACCAAGGATGAGATCTCAGATCCTCAGAACCTTCGCATAACAACCAAGGTTAATGGCGAAACACGCCAAAACTCGTCAAGTTCAAACATGGTTATCCCAGTAAGGCGGATAATTTCTACACTTAGCGTGACTATGACGCTTGAGCCAGGAGACATCATTTCGACAGGAACACCTGCTGGAGTAGCAATGTCAATGAAAGAGCCAAAATATCTAAAGGATGGAGACGTCGTTGAAATAACGATAGAAAGACTGGGTGCTATAAGGAACCGCATAGTATATCATTAACTTTAAAGCAAGAGCATTGCTGCCAAGAATGATTTGAAATGGATAGTCATAGTGTGTGGCAAAGACATTCTTTGCTGACATGAGTGAGGGCGGGATAAGAGAGAGAAAAAACCAACTCTGAAGGAAATGTGAAGAATTGTTAGAGTCAAACGGCTATAAGCCAGCTGGTGGTATGGATGAAATGTGATAGAATATTTGACTATTGGAGAGAACCTTTTTAACATCTGGTGGCACAGAAACCTAAAACGACGAAAAGAAAGTAGTAAAAGTGATGGACTTTGAGCGAGTGGCTCTCAAACATTTGATGGAACCAAGGAATATTCCCCTACTGTTGCCTCAAAATGAAGAAGGTTGGCATTATATGCGCTGTCTGAAAAGAAATTGTCCCTGCCGATCCTTACCTTGTATCAGGCTAGGATGGTGATGGTTTTGTTCTGCTTAACCTTGTTATTTCCCGTTCTAACAGCCTAGCATAGTATTCATAGGACTCTGCCAACTTACCTCTGATGTTTGCAAGCTGCATCGACAAGTTAAGGGCATCAAGGCAAGTTTCAAGCGATCTCTCAGTCGCAAATTCATTCATGGCCTTATTGAACTGGGAAATGATCTTCCTCTGATCGTCGCTCTGCTCATTTATGGTCTTGGTAAGTTGATCGATCTCGTTGGAGCCTCCAAAGCCCTTTCCTTTAAGCCAATCTACCATGTGTATACAACACTAGATTGGAGCCAGAATCAAATAAAACTTGTCTATTTTGTCCATTTGAGCAGGTACTGATACGCCTGAAAATTAAAAATGTATTTATTTGCCGATTTCTGAACTTCAGAAGTACACATGGTAGTTGACAACAAAGCCAAGCTATCATACATCCAAATAATCAAAGAGGATCTTGGCGTCTTCCACATTACCCCAGATAATGGCCCAATTCCTGACTTTAAGGCTGGTCAGTTTGTCACGCTTGGCTTCCATATCC
>JALZEV010000050.1 GCA_030861865.1 Thermoproteota archaeon
AGCCACCGTAGCCATATTCTAGAGCTTGCATGCGGAACTGGCATTCTATCCTCAATGTTAGCAGAGAGAGGCAAAAGCGTGGCAGGAATCGACCTCACATTTGAATACCTCCTCACCTTGAAACGTAAGCTGAAGATACCCATAGCGCAGGGCACAGCCGAAGTCCTGCCCTACAGGGATGAATCCTTTGACGCGATGGTATCCTCCTATCTCGCTAAATACGTCGATATCCAAAAGGTAATTGACGAATGCTGGAGAGTGCTCAAACCCGGTGGTATTGTGGTATTTCATGATTTTACTTATCCTAGAGGGCTTATATGCAATCTATGGCACATGTATTTTGAATTGCTCAGACTAGCAGGAAGGTTTGTTACATCATGGAAGGTTGTTTTTGGGCAGCTAGATGATGTCATAAAAAAATCAGACTGGGTTGATCAGACAATATATGCTCTTAGGAGTAGAAGATTTCATAATGTCAATTGCAGATTCTACACCGCCCGTACCTCTGCTATCGTCTCTGCTGAAAGGCCATGAGTGCAGAGAATGGGACACGCCTAAATGAATGGTTCGTGCCCAAGTTTGGACCTAAAAGATTTCGCGTCTTTGTTGGCTTGCTGTTTCTGCCCTATACTGGCATGTGTGTTTCATTTGCCATTATTGGCTCAATGCTTGTTGGTGAGATAGCATGGGACAGGGTCTGTGCAATTGCATTGATTTACACACTTGCACTCGGAGTCTCCGCTCACGTAGCGGATAGTCTTGGGTCAAAAAAAACCAAACCGTGGGGCAGCTACTTTACTAAAATGCAGCTGTTGACGATGATGATAGCAACGCTTACAGCTGCATATGCAATCGGACTCTATTACATTACATTCTTTGTTCCACTCCTGGCAGTCATTGCAGTGCTTGAAGGCTTCTTTTTGTTTACATATAACTATGAAATATGGGGCGGCCTATTCCACAATGACTTTTGGTTCGCAGTATCATGGGGATCTTTGCCACTGTTGGCAGGATACATCATACAGGCAAATTCAATTAGCATCCTCGCATTAACGGCAGCAGGCTTGACAGGATTTGCCAGCTATGCCGAGATCAGGATGTCTAGACCCTATAAGCAGTTAAAGAAGACAAATGGCAACAACTCTGCTAGGACCAAGAGGCTTGAGAATGGCCTCAAGGCTATCAGTGTTGGCACGATAACGTTTGCCCTATCCATGCTTGTGTATAGGATAATCTTTTCATAACACTTCTTCCCTATCAGTCAATATTGTGGCAGGTGTAGTTCTGAAAAAATGCGACTTTGGAAGCTACATGCTGCAAAACATTTTTGAACTTGAACGAAGATCTGGGATCAAGCTTGGGCTAGCTCAAAAGACTCTGCTGGCAGAGACGGGTAACATAGAGCAGGTTTTGAGTATACTCACAGGCTCTGCAGTAAGGGTCAATATAGTAGAACAAAGAGAAAATAAAAAGACGATTTATAGAGAGTCTGTAATACTGAATAATGCAGACAGAGTCCTCATAAGAGCGCACAGTAAGATTTTTGTCTGCAATCTACCCCGAAAGATAGCACACCAGATAAGACAGAAACAATTAGGCATTGGAACAATAATCGCTAATTCGCACCTTGAAACATTCAGGAAGATAATTGAGGTCGGATATGACCCAGGGAATGGGTCAGCTTTCAGAAGATATCAGATCATTCATAAAAAAAAGGTTGCTTTCGAGATCAGGGAACAATTGGTAGGGGTATAAAATATGAGAAAGCAGATTTATGTGGAATTTGACCTCGTGACGTTATCACTATCCAACAGACGCCGAGTTTATTATTGGGCATTATATACCAACTCTCATCAAGTGATCTATCTATCGTACCCTACTTCTCTATTTCAATATTTGATTTATATTCTTGAAATGGATATATTCATACTTGATAGCAAAATAATAACATGAAAACAGGAGAAGGTGATGGCAGTAGCTTTCGAAAAGGAGGAAGATATCTTTATGCTGATTATACTCCCTTAGAGCAAAACATAGATTTCTTATCTCAAATCAAGGATTTTTCTAGTCTTTCAAATATCATTTTCCAAGCGCACAATGACTTTGAACATCTCAGATCAGTACTTGCTAATGCAGAGTCTTTGGAATCCGAAATAGTCTCCAAGATAGATCAATTAGCCAGCACCCTTGTAGATATCTTTGGCAATTTTGGTATCAGGTATAATGAGCCATTAAGAGAACGATATTCCATTCCAAGCGAAGCTGATCCATTTGTAATAGCAAGTAATACCCTGAGAAGTAATATTATTCATTCTCGTGAGGTATTTCTCAAACAATCTGATAGTTATAGAAGATACATTTATTCAAGGATTGAAGGGTCTTTGAGTAGTGCGTTAGAACCTTTGAATGAA
>JALZEV010000095.1 GCA_030861865.1 Thermoproteota archaeon
CAGACTTGATCCTGCGCTCAAGCCGTGCTACGAGCTCCTTTGACGCACTGAGTGGATCATAGCCCACCGCCTTTGCATCTATCACACCCTTTGACGTGATAACCCGTGTCCTAAGTGAATACTTGCGCGTCTTGTGCTTGTCTGCATACACTACTATAGATCTCACGTCTCCAAGCTTGCCCTGAATCTTTTCCAAAAAGCGCGCAAGCTGTTCTTGAATTTCTATTCTATCCTGCCCGTCTTCAAAGTGTGCCATGTGGATGATAGGCTCGCTGCTCTTTTTGGGCAAAATAAGCTCAAGCGCATCCTTTGGGGTGACTATGCCCATTGGCCTTCCATCTCCAACCACAACCGCCTCTTCATTTTGCCTGAAGTGGTCTGTCATGACATTGAGCTTGGTGCCCCGCTCGACTGAAAAGGCCCTTCTTGTGATATCTTTTACCTTGACATCTTTGATGCCCGCAGTTCCCCCAGAGATTGCTGCGGACTTGCTTGTGCGCTCACGCGGAGTCGCAATTATTTTAGCTATGTCAAGTATACTCAATGTCCCGCGAAGGATCCCTTTTGTATTTATCACTGGAAGCCGTGAAATGTTGTATCTTCTCATTTTAGAGATTGCATCAGCAAGCGAGGTATTCTCATCTATTACTATCGCGCCAGACATGACCTCGTCGACAATAGCATGTCCAAAGTCTGCTGTCAACACAAGGTCAGTTTCGCTGATAATGCCGACGAGCTCGCCTTTTTCTACCACTGGCACGGCGCGGTTTCCACTCCCAATTACAAGCTGAGCAGCCCTTTCAATATCGTGGTCTCTACTCAATGTCGACGTGTTGATGATATAGCTTTTTAATTTTGAAGAAGGCTGTGCAGTAGAATTGATGATCTGCTTAGTAAATATCATACCTAGGTATTTGCCGTTTTCATCTACTATTGGTATCTGGTTGATTGATCTGTCTGCCATAAGGTTTAATGCTTTCGCAACCGTATCCTCAGAGGTGAGAGTAACGACGTCTGTCACCATTATTTCTGATACTTTCATTCAATAGAACATCTAGGTGCTTGTTATTTTAAACCTTACACATTTGTAGGCAGCATAGTTATAATGCTTCTCGGCTTCTAACTAGGACAATGGATAAAGAGCGGCGGCTGGCAATGGTGGCAATATCCGCTGTAACGGTGGCTGCAGTCGCGACTGCTTTTTTCACACCATCGCAGACCACGCTTCCCATACCTGAGCCGGGACAGAGCGATGGCAACAACAATACCCGCTCTGGCATTCAGGTGCTTGCCGAGAGCCTTGAAGTGCCTTGGGCAATTGATATCGCCGAGGACGGCAGGCTCTTTTTCACAGAAAGGAACGGCAGGATAATGGCCATAGACAAGAATGGCAGTCTACTTTCAGATCCTATAGCCTACATCAATGTTATGCAGAATGGTGAATCAGGGCTATTAGGATTGGTGCTCCATCCCAACTTTACTGAAAACCATCTGCTTTATGTATACCATACTTACTCCAATGATTCAGCTGTTTTGAACAAAGTCTTAGTGCTTACAGAAAATGACAACAAAATAGTCGAATCAAAAGTCGTCATTGACAACATCCCTGCTGCCGACAGAAATGACGGCGGCAGGATCAAGTTTGGACCCGATGACAAGTTGTACATAGCCACAGGCGATGCACGGCAGCCCGAGCTTGCCCAAGATGCCGGATCACTTGCGGGCAAGATCCTGCGGCTCAACTCTGACGGCAGTATCCCTGAAGACAACCCTTTTGAAGGATCGCCTGTGTATTCTTACGGACACCGCAACATTCAGGGATTGGCATGGCATCCTTTGACAGGCGAGCTGTACGCAAGCGAGCATGGGCTTGAGGGCAATGATGAGATCAATCTCATTAAACCGGGCACTAACTACGGCTGGCACATCGAAGATTGCAATGCCGAGAAGTTTGAAAAGCCGATCGTATGCTTCAACCCCGCAATAGCTCCTGCGGGGATGACATTTGCTACTTTAGATAACTTAGGCTACCAGAATGACATATTGCTTGCAACCCTGAAGGCTCAACACATTCGTCTAGTCGATTTAGAATCTGATGTTGAAAGCAATATCTTAACTGGCTTTGGAAGAATACGCGATGTTATTGAAGCTCCCGATGGATCACTTTACGTTGCTACAAGTAATAAAGATGGAAGAGCCGTACCTGCGCAAGATGATGACAAGATTTTAAGGATCATCAGTCCGCAGTAGCATGATACTAATGGCAGAGAAAAAGCTCCATGAAATGAGCAGAGAAGAGCGTCTTGACTACATAAGAAAGGCTACTCGAATATCTGATGATGTTGAAGTAATGCTCAGACCACTTCCATTTGAAGATGCAAATAGCATGATAGAAAATGCCATTGGCATCATGTCCATACCAATGGGCATAGCCACCAATTTTGTCATAAACGGTAGAGAATATGTGATCCCAATGGCCATAGAAGAGCCATCCGTTATTGCTGCCGTTAGCAAGGCTGCAAAAATAGCCAAGGTAAGGGGTGGATTTATTGCTGAGGCTAATGATTCTATCATGATAGGTCAGGTGCAAGTTGTTGGGCTTGACAATGTCAAGCACGCAATGACTAAGATCTTGAGAAACAAAAAGCAGCTACTTGCTATCGCTAATTCAAATAGCAGGTCTGTGACTGCAATCGACTTGCAGGTGCGACAGCTACGCGACAAAAGCCCAAATAATATGGGCAATATGCTACTGGTAGAGCTGATTATCGATACCAAGGACGCCATGGGTGCAAATGCGATAAATACTATGTGCGAAGCAATAGCACCGCATGTGGTCGAAATAACCGATGGTGAAGTTGTGTTAAAGATATTATCCAATTATAGTACTAGGAGGTTGGTCAGATGTACGGCCACTTTTGACAAGGAAGAGCTTGGTGGCAGCCAGATTGTCAAACGGATACTCTATGCTTACGCACTTGCATATTCTGATGCTTATCGTGCAGTTACTCACAACAAGGGCGTCATGAATGGTGTTGATGCAGTTGCGCTTGCCACCGGCCAGGACTTCCGGGCTATTGAAGCTGGCGCGCATGCATATGCTGCAAGAGATGGAACCTATCGGTCGCTAACTAGTTGGCGCAGGACAAAGGAGGGTGATTTGGCTGGTGAAATCGAGTTACCCTTGGCAGTAGGCGTGGTCGGAGGAGTAGTCAATGCTCATCCTACTGCCAAGTTTACGCTTCAAATTTTGGGAGTCAAAAGCGCAAAGGAGCTGGCAATGGTGATGACTGCTGTCGGCCTTGCGCAGAATCTGGCTGCAATAAGAGCGCTATCCTCAGAGGGTATTCAAGCTGGTCACATGAAGCTGCATGCACGGAAGTTCAGTAAGTAGATATATATCCAGTAAAAGCACCTTTCTCAAACTGTCACATCATATAATGCCTACTGTAAAATTTGCGATCCCAAAAGGGAGCATTGAGGAGGTCACATTCAATCTACTAGAGCAGGCATGGCAGCATGTGAGCGGCCGGGGTCGCACTTACCGAGTGAAATTGGGTGATCCTGATATTGATGTCAAGATCCTGAGGCCGCAAGAGATCCCAACATATGTTCAGGAAGGCTTTTATGATGTGGGCATCACCGGCAGGGACTGGATACTTGAGGCAAAGGCAGACGTTGAAGTGTTGCTGGACCTTGAGATTGGACGCGTCAAACAAGTGATCGCAGCTCCCATCAGCTTTCCATTCAACAACCTAAGCGATATGATGGCCGACTTTGCCAAGAATGACAAGACATTAAGAATATCCTCTGAGTACCTTACCACTACTTCTGCTCGTATCAAGGCAAATGCTGTATACAAGAAGTACTATGGCAATGCCGATCCTATGATAATTACTCCCTGGATGAGGCTAGGTGAAAATAAAAAGGTCGAGATCTTTCTCTCGTTTGGCGCTACAGAGGCCAAGCCACCAGAAGATGTAGATGCCATTTTCGATATCACTGAGACTGGCACCACGCTTGCCCAGAACAAACTCAAAATAATAGATACTGTAGCCGAATCTACTGCAGTGCTGATGGCAAATAGAAAGTCTCTTAAGGATCCGGCCAAGCGCGAAAAAATAGCTGACATGATGGCACTCCTCAGGGGTGTAGTAGAGGGGCGGAAAAAGCTCCACATATTTGTCAATGTCCGGAAGGAGAAGTTGGAAAGACTGTTAAAGGAACTGCCTGCCCTTAAAAGACCCACTGTCAGCCCGCTTTCTGAGGAAGGCTGGTACGGCGTCAACACAGTCATCGATAAGAATGAGTTTATCATGATAGTGCCAAAGCTGAGAAAGCTGGCGCAGGGCCTAGTTGTATTAGAGCCAAGGCAAATACTGCCACTTGACGAAATAAACTTGGACGGATATTCCTGATGAATATAATCTACGCCACCGACCCAGCTAGTGAAGCTGCACAGCTTCGCAAGGCAACAACTATAATCCAAGACTCGCTCTTGGATTACGCAAAGGCAATAATGAGAGATGTCGCAGAGCACGGCGATCCTGCAGTTCTCGCTTACACATCAAAGTTTGACGGCATACGGCTTGATTCGCTACGAGTTACCGAACAAGAGATGAACCAAGCATATGCGCAGGTCACAAAGGATCAGATTATGGCAGTCAAATTGATAAAACAGAGGCTTGTCAAGTGCGAGCTAGCAATCCTTAAGCGGCTAAAAGGGATGGTGTTGTCGTCATCATCTGATGGTGTTAGGATAGATCGCATGGTCAAGCCGGTTACAAGCATCGGGTGCTATATTCCAGGCGGTAGGGCCCGATATCCAAGCACAGTCGTCATGTGTGCGGCACCTGCCAAGGTCGCTGGCGTGAAAAGGATAGTGGCACTATCTCCTCCAAGAAGGGACGGCACCGTTGACCCATTAACATTGGTAGCTGCAGACATTTGCAGAGTCGACGAATTCTATAAAATAGGCGGTGCGCAGGGAATAGCTGCACTTACCTATGGTACACAATCGATTAGGCCAGTCAGTAAGATAGTGGGTCCTGGCGGCGTGTTTGTTACCGCTGCAAAGCTAGTCGCTTCTGCCAAAGTGTCAACAGACATGGTAGCTGGCCCAACAGAGCTGCTGATATATGCCGATGCAAGTATTGACCCGCATCTTGTTGCTGTAGATCTGATCTCACAGGCTGAGCACAGCACTGACACTGTCTGCGGTCTTGTTACTACATCTAACAAGCTAGCATCAGAAGTGCAGAAGCGAGTAGAGTCTATAGTTAGAAAAATTACACGGTCAGATATTGTAAAAAAGAGCCTAGAAAACAATGGCTTTATAGTCATTTGTAGGAATGAAAGCTCTTGTATTGAATTTGTAAATGAGTTTGCGCCAGAGCATTTAGAAATAATGTGTAAACATGCTGACGCTATTGCTAGGAAGATTGATTCAGCTGGACTTGTGCTGATTGGACAGTATGCTCCATCATCCGCAAGCGACTACAGCCTAGGTTCAAATCACGTGCTTCCTACCCTTGGATTTGGCAAGTCCCGCGCATCACTGTCAGTGCTTGACTTTGTCAAAATAGTAAACAAGGTAAAAGTAAACAAGTCAGGATTGGCAAAGGTGGATAGATCCATTAAGGAAATTACATCTGCAGAGGGACTCTTGAATCACTATGAAGCAGTGAAGGCGAGGATGAATGAAAAAAAAGAATAGCTGGCTCAATCATAACATCAAGCGTATTGTTTGGCTCGACCACTATACGAAACCCGAAAGAGTAGAGGGTGCAATTAAGCTAGACTCAAATGAAAATTTTGCGCTTGATAGGGATTTTGTCGCAGGCGTAGCAGCTGAAGCTGTAAAGCAAGTAGATCTCAGAGAATACCCTCTTGGACAAATAGATGAGCTGTATGCTCGGCTTGCCAAGTACGCCGGCGTCAGCGTAGAGTGTGTAGCTGTTGGCAGCGGATCTGACCAGATAATCGAGCTGTTGCTGTCAACGCTTGGAGGTAGATATGCTACAGTGTTTTCTCCTACATTTTCGTATTTTATTAACCGTTGCATGCTTCATGGTATGAAGGTATATCAAGTTCCTCTAGAGCCTGACTTTACACTTGACAAAAAGGCATTTGTAAAGGCTGCAAAGCGGTCAGACCTTATTTACATCTGTTCGCCAAATAATCCCACCGGCAATCAACTTGATAGACGAGAAATGATCGAAGTCGTCGATTCGCTTGAGGACAGACTTGTATTGATCGATGAGGCATATGTAGACTTTGCAGATTACTCATTATCAGGCGAGGCAATAAAGCGTAATAATATAATAGTACTTCGTACGTTATCAAAGGCATTTGGGCTTGCCGGCGCAAGGGTTGGTTATATAGTGTCAAACAGAAAATTTGTGAAGATATTCCGATCTATAATCCAATCCCCTTATCCTATAAGCACACTTTCCCTTGCAATTGCATCCGGTGTCCTTGAAGATGTGGATCAGGTCAAGCAGACTATCAAATCTGTGAGGAGTGAAAGAGAGAGGGTGTTTACCAAATTGTCAAAAATTGATGGTATTAAGATTTTCAGATCAGATGCTAATTTTATCTTCATCGAGGCCGGCAAGAACTACCAAGCAATTTCAAAAATTTTCACTAGCAATGGAATATTAGTAAAGCTGCTGGGCAATATTACTAACCACAAAGGCTGCATGAGAATCACGATAGGCACTAGGGAAATGAATGACAAGTATCTTAAATGCATAGAACAGATAATGTGATGTATGACTGTGTACTCTTTGACATTGACGGCGTGTTAGTTGACATTCGCAAGTCCTACAATGCTGCAATTAAAGAGACTGTGGACTATGTGCTCAAATTTATCACTGGCAATTCTTTTCGAACATTAGTCACTGATCAAATCATTTTGAAGTTCAGGCAGAGTGGTGGCTTTAACAACGACACAGACACTAGTTATGCTATAATTCTTGCAATCCTTGCCAACCCGCCAAAGAGCATCTCGCAGGGAAGGAAGTTTCTTACCCAGGTAGCAGAGAATTCTGACGAAAGTGGTTATATCTCGGTGGAAAAGTTCCTTGCTATCTATGGCATTGACAAGTGGAAAAAAGTACTGACTTACCCGGCACCAGTCAAAGATAGCATACTTGCACGTGTATTTGATGAGATATTTTACGGGCCGGACCTGTTCAGAAAGCAGGATCACTTGGAGCCCAAATATTGGAC